>DAIMMU010000034.1:0-17035 GCA_036720515.1 Sedimentibacter sp. | reverse complement strand
AATTTCTGTGGTGTTGATTTCAGGAACTTGGTTGTTTTATAAAAAACTGGCTAACGAAAATTAAAAGCAGCTAATTGTGAGATTATGAGCATAATCTGTATAACGACAAATTCCAGTTTGCAGGACTGAAAATTGAAAATTAAGATAGAAGGTAGAAAAGATGAAGTTACTTTTTTTGTGTAGTCAAAATAAACGACGTAGTTTGACAGCCGAAAATATATTTGATGGGTATAATGGGCACGAAGCACGTTCAGCAGGAACAGAATCGAATGCCCGGATTAAAGTTACGGGTGGACTTCTTGGATGGGCTGAAATCATATTTTGTATGGAGAAAAAGCATTTTAGAAGAATAAAGGAAAAATATTCTGATATGATTGCAGATAAAAAGGTGGTTTGCCTATATATCAACGATGATTATGATTTTATGGACAGGGAATTGGTTGAGCTACTCATGAGTAACGTTTGTGACTATATTTGATTCAAATGTAAATAGCAATTTGGTTCTGAAATTTCAGTTTATCGCTATCTAGGAAAAGTTAAAATACAAATTTGTTTTGAAGGATAGGCTTGAGGGGAATTGAACCCCTCGGTGTCCAAACATTACTTGCCTTTGTTCCTCATTTAATAGTTCTATGCAAAGCCTACACGCACCTGCACCTACCAAAATGTTTTTAAGTAATTCAATTATTGACATAAGCGTACCTCCTGAAAAGATAAATCTAAAAGTAAAGTTTCTTTTTTGGCTGGTAGCATAGAGGACGGAACAACAAGAAAATATAATTCCAAGTAATGCATTAGCTGGCAATTGTTATTACAAGATTATTATATATCTAATTAGCGAGAAAATCAATACTTGAAACTATATATAGGATCGTATTACAAAAATTAAGAGAACCATTTTATATAAATTAGAGAAAGAAAAATTCCAATTTTTAAGAATAGATTTTTTTAATGTGAGTATGATTTGAGGTGAATTTATGGAAACAAATATTGATTGTAAAATGCCATTAAGACAGATTTATGATAAAAAATTATGAGCCTTTATTATTGGAATGTCTAAATAGAATTCCCGTTTTCATTAAAAAGAGTGAATAAAACATCCATTACTGAGGAAATTCTATGTAAAGGAGTGACAACAAGTGCCCCTTAACTAAAATACTCACCGATAACGGACAGATGATACGTCCCCATGTCTGGGAACTTGGTGGAAGGGAACTCAAAGGTCCGTCCCCAGAATCACTGAAAAATTACGGAAACAACAGGTAAAAGAAGCGGAACTACGAAGGTGAGAATCGTTCCCGTTAACAAGGTAATTAAACTTAATCTTATGCCTACGAATTTTGTTATCGGTGCAAGCATTGTATCCATATTTCCGGCCGCACCCCCGGCAATCGGTGCTCCCGGGCTTATTTTAATCAACAACGGCATAGTAAGTACAGTAAAAAATTCACGCATTACATTTACTATAAACCCGTATGTCCCTATTTCTATACCGTATTGCTGTGTCATATAGACACCTGTTATACTATAAAAACTCATACCCGCTGCAGATGTTGTCGAAATGTATAAGGGTAACTTTAATATAAGCCCTGAAACTACTCCCCCAATTAAGCTTCCAAATAAAATTGCAATTGATATCAAAACAACTTTGAATCCCATAAATTTTAAATAATAGAATACTTCTTTGTTAGCAGCCTGAGAAATGCCCACACAAATATATAATATTATTAGTGCAACAGTAAAAAAAGTATCTATCGAAGAGGGCGATATTGCGGTTCTTAGGAGTACACCTGCCACAAGTCCCGCAATTATACTTGCAGGCATTATCCATACAAGATTACTTCCCTTTTTATCTTCTTCATCATTAATTGCATTTTCTTTACATTGAGTGTTTAGTTGTTCATTATTTTCTGCCATAGCGCCATCGATCTTATTTAACGGAAGTACTGTCTTCTCGACGATATATGTTAAAATTACACTGAATGCAATGGCTGCTATTGCAATAACCGCACAATTGATGCCTATCTTTAAGAAATTGTCAATTATTGATTTATCAAGTCCTATTCCCAAACCAATAACCAGCATTAATAAGATTAAAGCAAAAGTTGATATCTTATCGGAATATATATAAAATTTTTCGTTTTTAACGATTAACCCTAATGTAATTCCAACACCCAAGCAAATAAACGGTATTATTGACATACTTTTATCCTTCCTTAAATATTTTAATATTAGAATATTCTTAAAATGACTACAGGCAAAGACATTGCATTTTTAGATATTTCTTTTAAAATAAGCTTGCCCATTTGTTAAATTATACCATGTATGCAATTTGAAATCAATATTTATATATTTTTCATATAGATATACATCGAGAAAGGTTCTTTTGACAGATAAATTATATTTATTAAAAACTACTATTAATCCAACTTGTTTCATAGTATACTAAGTATATTAATTATAATTGATAAAGATGATAACCTAACTTGTATATTACCGTAGGGTGCCAAGAAGCCCTATGTAATGTCATAACAACAATTTTATTATAATATAGGATTATATCCGGTAGGAACATATACATGGAGGTATGCTGTTTAGCAAAAAAGAATTGGAGCTTGGTGGACGGGAACTCAAAGGTCCGTCCCCAGAATCCCAGAATGCACAGAATGGAGATGAGAAATATGGCTGAGCCGGTAAAAACAAACATAACTTTAGATTTACTTGATAAAATTGATATCAGGGTAGGAACAATAAAATCAGTTGAGGATGTTGCTAAATCAGATAAGTTGGTTAAGCTTACAGTTGATTTTGGCGAATTCACGCGAAATATATTAGTAGGAATGAAAAAGGAAAGAGATAATCCTAAGGAAATTGAAGGGCAACAGGCATTATTTGTAGTTAATTTAGCTCCCAAAAAAATGGCAGGTGAAATCTCAGAAGGAATGATTTTTGATATTGGATATGCCGACGGTATTATACCTGTATTAGCACAACCGGAAAAACCGGTTCCTAATGGTACAAGGGTTGGATAATCTGAAATGAAATTTTCTATAACATAAACTTATTCTTGATAATCAACGCCGCATGCTCAGGTAAAAGGTCAGTGTTATTTATTTTAATATAATTTGTTTTTTCTATTTCTCCTTCGTATGAGTTTAAACGATACTTTATTTCTAAATTTCGAAACAAAGCTTCTGATTTCTCTAAGTCTCTTTTTGTAGGTTTATTGAGCAGACGGTTTTCGGTTTTATTTCTTTCTATACGTAAGTCATAATCTGCCTCTAACTCAACAAAATATACATCTGCACCTTTCGAGGCAAATAATTCTTCAACATAATTAATATAATCCCAGTCTTCTTGTCTATCAAATGCCCACATGTATGTAAAAATCATTCCGTATTCTTTGCTATTTGAAAAAGCTTCAAAAATTTCTTTTCTAAATAAGTTTATTAACCTACTTTTTTCTTTAGGTAAATTTTCAAATATATCACTTACTATGTCTATTGTCATATGATTATGAAATAACTTCAAATCAGTAATCTTTGAAAGCTCTTGACCAACTGTCATCTTTCCGACTGCATGAGGTCCAAATATAATGATTAATTTCATACTATTCCCCTATATAATGATTTCTAAAATTTTACCTCTATTTATCATGATAGTCAATATTAATTTCAATTATATGAAGTTATTGGTAGAAATTTAAGTGCATTAGTTATATACTAATATTTAATTAAAGGAAGAAAATATCATATGAGATGATGAATAAACAGAAATCTTAAGGAGGATTATTTAATGGAGCTAAAAATAATTAATCAAAGTTTTTCAATATGTAAAGTAGAAGATTTATCACAAATAGATTATTCGGATAAATTCTGTTTTATTAGCAAGACAGATGAGGAGTTATCATTAGTATGCAGCACAAATTCGGTACCCGTAAATGCAATTGAATGTGATAATGGATGGAAAGCTTTTAGAATACAAGGGATATTAGATTTTTCTCTTATTGGTATTTTGTCGAGAATATCCACGTTATTGGCGGAGAATGAAATTGGAATATTTGCAGTGTCGACATATAATACGGATTACATTTTAACTAAAGAGGAAAATTTTGATAAATCCATAAAAATTCTTGAATGCAACGGTTATGTAATAAAGCGATAGAGAATGGGAACTCAAAGGTCCGTCCCCAGAATGCCTATAGGAGGAATTGAGAATGAATATAAAAGAAGAAATTATTAGTTTTATCGAAAACGCTGTGCTTGAATCAAAAAGTAAGGAGCTGTTCCGCAAACCGATTGTTGGTTTTTCATCCGCAAATAATCCTTTGTATGAAGAGCTCAAGGAGATTGTAGGAGCTGAACATTTGCATCCGAAAGATATTCTGCCAAATGCTAAAACTGTGGTATCATTTTTTGTCCCATTTTCTGAAAGCGTTGTAAAGTCAAATAGAAAAGGTCAGTCTGTCTCAAGGGAATGGGGTATAAGCTATGTGGAAACAAACAGTCTTATTAATCGGATTTCTGTTAATTTAGTCGATTACTTGGACAGTAAAAACATAATTTCGGCAACAATAAAGGCAACACACAATTATGATGAAAAAACCTTAAAATCGGCATGGTCCCACAGAAGCGCCGCAGTTATCGCAAATATGGGCAAGTTTGGTCTTAACAGAATGGTCATAACAAGCGAAGGCTGTGCAGGGAGATTCGGAACAGTTATTATTTCTGAAGAAGTTCCGATAAATAACGAAGAAGCTATGGAATACTGCATATATAATAAAAATGAAGGCTGCTTAAAGTGCATAAAATCCTGTCCGCAAAATGCTCTTAATATAAATGGATTTGACAGGTTTAAATGTAATGAACAGCTTCTTAAAAATGCAGAGGAGCTTTCGGATATAGGACTTTGCGATGTATGCGGGAAATGCGTTGTTTCATGTCCCTTCGCAATTATGCAGAAATAAAATATTTTTTGTTATTTGGTTATATTAATGATATAATGAATTGGATATTTATGAGATTCCACGCTGTGGTCAGAATGATAAAAGCGGCTTGGAATAACAGAAACTATGGGCGTTTGCCAAGCATAAATAAAATAAATTTAAAATTAAATAGTCGGATAGGATGAGCATTTTTAAGGTCCGTCCACGGAATTTTGAGGTTATTATGAATAATAGTTACAGAACACAGGCAATTGAAACATTGAAGAAAATATTTAAAAATAAATCCTATTCAAACATTGTAATAAACAATGATATAAAAAATGTTGATAATAGGTTTCTTTCCCTATACCGCAAATCAGTTTTGGGTGTTGTTGAGAATTTATTATTTATTGATTGGATTATAAATGAAGTATCCGTTACTAAAACAAAGAAAATGGAAATTGATGTTTTGACCGTGCTCAGGTTGGCAGTATATCAAATGTTCTTTTTAGATAAATCACATGAAAATATTGTTGTTAATGAAAGTGTCCAATATATTAAGGACAAAGGCAACATCAGAGGCTCAAAATTTATCAATGGAGTGCTTAGAAATATTTTGCGAAGCAAGGATAATCTTATTGCAAAAATGAATAAGCTGCCAAAAGATGATTATTTAAGCATAAAATATTCTTATCCGAAGGAATTAATCAATAAATGGCAAAAGCAATTCGGCAAGGATTTAGAGAGTGTTTTAATTGCAAACAACAAGGAAGCTCCCTTGGAAATAAGAGTAAATACACTTAAAATTAAAAGAGATGATTTAATTAAGCTTTTTGAAGAAAAGGGTATTAAGGCATATAAATGTAAGTATGCCGACAAGGGATTGGTTATAGAAAATCCCTTTGAAATAGACGGGACAGAGGAATATAAGAGCGGATTCTTTTCTGTTCAAAGCGAAAGCTCAATGCTTGCAGGTCAAATATTAAACCCGGGGGAAGGCAGTTTCATTATCGACTTGTGCGCAGCACCCGGGGGCAAGACTTTAAATGCTGCCGAAATGATGAATAATACGGGTAAAATAATATCCAGGGACATATACCCGGGAAAGCTGAGACTGATAGAAAATGAATTAAAAAGATTAGACATAAATAATGTTAAAGCGGAAGAATATGATGCAACAATACTTGATGAATCATTATTGGAAAAGGCGGATTATGTTATAGCTGACGTTCCGTGCACGGGTCTCGGTATAATAAGGCGAAAGCCGGAAATTAAATATAATGGGGCTGAGAACGTAAATGATATAAAAGAAATACAATATAAGATTCTTGAAAACGCATCAAAATATTTAAAACCTTCGGGTGAATTGGTTTATTCCACCTGTACTACAAACCCGGAGGAAAATATAGAAATAATTAATAAATTCTTAAAGAACAAAAACTTTGTTTTAACTGATTTTTCTGATAATATAGATGAGTGCTTCACAACCGCGAAAGACGGCTATGTTGAAATTTATCCTCATCTTCACGATATGGATGGTTTTTTTATTGCGAAATTAAAAAGGTTATGATATAATTTTCCCATCCTAAGAGTTAACCTATAAAGAAGGTAAAATATGAGAAAAATCGATGATTTGAGCTTTGAAGAACTTAAAGGTGTATTGCTTGAAATTAACGAACCGAAATTTAAAGCAAATCAAATTTTTGATTGGATACACAATAAAACTGCGGACAATTATGATGATATGACCAATGTGTCCAAAAAAACCAAAGAAGAGCTTAAAAAAGAACATGAATTTACAAAAGCAAAAATTGAATTAAAGCTTCAGTCAAAATTAGATGAAACTAAAAAATATGTAATTAAGTTTGGTGACGGAAACATAGTTGAAAGTGTATTTTTAAAATATAAATTCGGCAATACCGCATGCATTTCATCACAGGTGGGGTGCAAGATGGGTTGTCATTTTTGTGCTTCGACAAAGAATGGTTTTATTAGAAATTTAACTTCCGCAGAAATGCTTAAGCAAATATATTTAATTCAAAAAGATACAAATGAGAAAATATCTAACGTAGTTATTATGGGTTCGGGAGAGCCCTTAGAAAACTTCGATAATATAGTGAGATTTCTAAACATAATAAACGACGAAAAAGGTCAAAATATATCTATGCGTAAAATTACCCTTTCCACAAGCGGTATAGTCCCAAATATTTACAGGTTAGCCGATGAAAATATTCCCATAACATTGGCGGTTTCTCTTCATGCTCCGACTCAGGAAAAAAGAGAGCAAATAATGCCCATTGCAAGGAAATATAAACTGCCTGATATACTTAAGGCTTGCGATTACTATATTAAGACCACAGGAAGACGACTTACCTTTGAATATATAATGATAAAGGGTTTTAATGACAGTCAGGAAGATGCTTTAGCTTTAAGCAAAATATTGGAAAACAAATTAGCAAATGTTAATTTAATTCCGTGCAATTATGTGAAGGAAGCAAATATTAAACCATCCGGCGATTCGGATATAATGAAATTTAAAAAAACATTGTCTGATAACGGGATTAATGCAACGGTTAGAAGAGAATTAGGCAGCGATATTAACGCTGCGTGCGGTCAGCTGAGAAATGATTTGTTAAAAATGTGAGGTGCTGTATGAATGTGTTCTTCGAAACAAATAAGGGGTTAATGCGGGAAAACAATGAAGATAATTTAATCGTTGAGGAATTTGACAAATACAGTCTGTATGCCGTGGCTGACGGCATGGGAGGGCACAAGGCGGGTGAAGTGGCAAGTTCAATTGCGATTGAAAGAATAAGAAGTTATTTCGTAGAAGGAATGGGGATGGAAGATTTCCGGCCTCCGTCATTTATCATTGAAAGTGTTAATCTGAGCAATGAAAAAATAAGAGAAGAATCTATGAAAAACGAAGAATGCTTCGGTATGGGTACAACCGTGACAATGGCAGTAATAGATAAGCTGCAAAATATTATATACATTGGCAATGTGGGAGACAGCAGAGCGTATTTATTAAGAAACAATGAAATTACACAAATTACTACTGACCATACATATGTGAATGAATTACTGAAGGATGGAAAAATTACGGCGGAAGAAGCCAAGACACATCCAAAAAGAAATGTCATAACACGTGCCTTGGGCAGTGAAGAAGTTGTACATGCCGATATCTTTGAAATTGAATTTCATAAAAACGATATACTTCTTCTTTGCACCGACGGTCTTACAACTCACGTATCCGATGATGAAATGTTGGAAATTATAAAAGAATACGGTTCGTCGGAAAGTGTGCGAAAATTAATAAAGATGGCAAACGATAATGGCGGTACAGATAATATTACCATAATTATTGTTGATAATATCATTAGAGGTGAAACTTATGATAGGTAGAATATTAGGAAACAGATATGAAATTATAGAAAAAATCGGCGGCGGGGGAATGTCAAATGTATACAAGGCAAAGTGCAATGTGTTAAACCGCTTTGTAGCTATTAAAATTTTAAGGGATGAATTGACTCAAGACCCGGATTTTGTAGATAAGTTCAAACAGGAATCCTTGTCTGCGGCAAGCCTTGCTCATCCTAATATTGTAAATATTTATGACACGGGAATTGAGGGTGACATATATTATATTGTAATGGAATATGTGAAGGGGGAAACCTTAAAAAACTACATTAAGCGAAAAGGCAGATTAAGTGAAAAGGTAGCAGTTAAAATTTCAAGGCAGGTGGCTGAAGCATTAAAGCTTGCGCATACAAACAACATTGTTCACAGAGATATTAAACCCCACAACATACTTCTCACAGAAGACGGTACCGCAAAGGTAACGGACTTCGGCATTGCAAGAGCATCTACAAGCTCCACCATCAACAATACTTCAAATGTTATTGGTTCCGTGCATTATTTTTCCCCGGAACAAGCGAGGGGCGGATATGTAGATGAGAAATCCGATATTTATTCTTTGGGGATTGTAATGTATGAAATGATAACAGGTGTGCTTCCTTTTGATGCAGACAATCATATTTCGGTAGCCATGAAACAAATTCAGGAAAAACCTATGCTTCCTTCAAAAAAGGTTAAAGATATAGATATATCCAAAGCCTATGAAGACATTATAATGAAATGCCTTGAGAAGCATCAAAGTTTCAGGTTTCAGAATATAGACGAGTTATTAAAAAAGCTGGATGCCTTAAACGGCAATAATGAACCTGAAAAAAATGAAAAAGAAATAATTGATTCACCTACTATTGTAATTCCGGCAATTACGGATTTAGAGGAAGAGAATGTTATAAACATAGATTTAGTTGACGAAAAATCCAATAATGCATTTAAAAGCTTTTTTGGAGCGGATGAACAAGAAGAAGAAAGTGATGAAAAGAAACATAACAATAAGAAGATTACAATAGCAGCAATATTAAGTGCCTTGGTTATTGCTGCAATAGGGGGAATTATAGGATTTAAAGCTTTATTGTATGTGCCTGAAGTTCCCGTACCGAATTTATTAGGCAGAAGCGAAGCCGAAGCCGAGAAACTTATTAAAGATTTAGGTCTGGAATTCAAGGTTTCAAACAGAGAATATTCCGATAAGTACGACGAGGGACAGGTAATGGAACAAAGTGTTGATGAAGGTGCCAAGGTAAAGGAAAAATATCCTGTTGAAGTTGTTGTAAGCAAGGGCGAACAGGAATATTCGGTTCCTAATTTAATCGGAAAATATGCCATTGAAGCAGGCATCATACTTAAAGATGAAGGACTTTCCGAAGGAGAAGTAACTGAAGAGAATTCCGACAAATATTCCGCCGGACAAATAATTGACCAAAATCCCGCTGCCGGTTCTCCTGCAAAAGAGAATGATAAAGTAAGCTATGTGGTAAGCATCGGTCCGAAAATAACATATGTAAAGATGCCGACTTTATTAAATTTAAATTTGGAAGCAGCCAAGCTTTCAATTACTCAACATGGTCTTGTGGTAGGCGAGGTCAATAAAGAGCATAGCGAAGAAATAGCAGAAGGATTAGTTATAAAGCAAAGCATAACACCGGGTCTGGATGTGGAAGTAGGAACGTCAATATGGCTTACCCTAAGCTCGGGGAAACCCGAAACTGAAGAACCGGTGCCGGAAACGCCTGAATCGCCGGAAACACCGGAAGAAGGTACATTCCCGTTAGCCATAGCCCTGCCGTCCGATAAGGATAAGGTAGCGGTAGTTATCCAGAGAATCGCCCAGGGAGGACGGGAAGTTGTATACTCTGAGGAGGTAAACACTTCAGACGGAAGTATCTTGGTAAATGTTAAAGGAACCGGTACTGAAATTTTTGAAATATATATTGACAATGAATTATATGACAGAGTTGAAATAACATTTGAGCAATAAAGATAGGAGTATATATGATTGAAGGAATCATAACAAAGGGTGTGGGGGGAAATTATTACGTTGATATAGGGAACAAGATAATTGAATGCAGAGCAAGAGGATTGTTCAGACTTCAAAATATCAAACCCTTGGTAGGAGATATTTGCTTGATAAGAATCACGGAGGAAGATGAAAATTCGGGATATATTGAAGAAATAAAAGAGAGAACGAACGAAATAAAAAGACCACCCGTAGCCAATGCACAGCAGCTTCTTATAATTTTCGCCGTAAAGAATCCGCAGCCAAGCTTCTTATTGTTGGATAAACTTTTAATTGCGGCAGAATTAAACAATTTAAAACCTGTTATTTGTTTTAATAAGGCAGACTTAGCCGAAGAAGGACAAAAAGAATATATACAAAATACATTTAAAAATACAGGATATAAAATAATTTTCACAAGCAAATATAATGAGGATTCCCTTCAGGAACTAAAAAGTATACTCAAAGATAAGTTGAATGTTTTTTCCGGACCTTCCGGCGTAGGAAAATCATCCATAATGAATGCGGTACAGCCGGACTTTTATCTGCAAACAGGGGAAATAAGCGAAAAATTAAAAAGAGGAAAGCACACTACCCGCCATGTTGAAATATTTAAGCTTAGCTTCGGCGGTTATGCGGTTGATACACCGGGCTTCAGTTCCTTTGAATTGGAAGGAATTGATGAATATGCCCTTAAAAATTATTATCCTGAAATAGTAAAATATGATGAAGGATGCAAATTTTTAGATTGTATTCATTACAAGGAACCTGATTGTGCAATAAAAGAAGCCGTTAACAATAATTTAATCAGCAAAGTAAGATATGATAGCTATATAAAGCTATTGGAGCAAATAAAAAGTAACAAGCTCTATTAAGGAGGAAGTATGAGAAATAAATTAGCCCCTTCAATATTGTCTGCCGATTTTTCCAACCTTGGTGAAGGCATAAGGCTTGTAGAAGAAGGCGGAGCAGATTATATCCACATAGATGTTATGGACGGACATTTCGTTCCTAATATTACAATAGGTCCGGATGTTGTAAAAAGTTTGAGAAAAACAACGAATCTCACATTTGATGTGCATCTGATGATTGAAAATCCGGATAATTTTATAGAAGATTTTTATAATGCCGGTGCGGATATAATTACCGTGCATCAGGAATCCTGCATTCATTTACACAGAACAATCCAAAAAATAAAATCATATGGTATAAAGGCGGGCGTATCACTGAATCCCGCAACACCTGTTAATACTATTAAGGATATTATAAGAGATGTTGATATGGTGTTGCTAATGAGTGTAAACCCGGGTTTTGGAGGTCAAAAAATCATAGAAAATGTCAAATATAAATTAAATGATTTAAAGCAATTAATTAATGAGTGTAGTTTAGACATTGATATTGAAATTGATGGCGGCATAAACTCTTCAAACTTAAAAGAAGTGCTAAGCTGGGGTGTCAATGTTGTAGTTGCGGGTTCAGCAATTTACAAAGCAAATGATGTTGTTTTGGAAACAAGAAAATTTAAGGAAGTCATGGAGCAATGAAAAAAGCATTAATAATCGGAAATGGGGAAGAAACCGATAGAAGTATAATTGAAAATATTCAATATGACTATGTTATATGTGCCGATGGGGGGCTTGAAAAGGTAAAAAAATATGAAATAATGCCTGATGCTATAATCGGGGATTTCGATTCGGTAGACATTTCAGTTCTTAAACAATACGAATCCTTCAATATTCCCATTGTAAAATTCCCTTCGGAAAAGGACTTGACAGATATGGAATTGGCTGTTGAATTTGCCGTTTCAAAGGGATATGACAACATAATTCTCACAGGGGCAACAGGCTCAAGATTAGACCACACGTTTGGTAATATTATACTGATGGAGAAATATTACAAAAAAGGCGTGAATGTCACCATAATTGACAATAATAATGAAATGAGGATTATTTCGGATAATACTGATTTAATTATAGATTATAAGGAAGGTTATTACATATCAATAATCCCTGTTGATGATTTTATTCGGGGACTTAATTTGGAAGGATTTAAATATCCTTTAGACAATGTTGATGTGCAAAGAGGCTCAACCCTTTGCATAAGTAATCAAATAACCAACCGAAAAGGAAGAATTACACTAAAAAAAGGAACAGCTATAGTATTCATATCAAAAGATTAAACAGGAGGATATATGAAATCAACAGATGTAAGAGATATATTCCTATCTCCAGAAAATTACAAAGAAGTCCGGATAGAAGGCTGGATAAGAACGATCAGAGATTCTAAAAACTTTGGATTCATCGAACTAAATGACGGAACATATCTTAAAAATGTGCAGGTTGTATTTGAAAACAGCTTAAATAATTTTGATGATGTTAAAAAATATTCCACAGGCAGCGCTATAACGGTAAAAGGTAACTTGATTTTAACACCTGAAGCAAAACAGCCCTTTGAAATTAAAGCAACGGAAATAATCATGGAAGCGGAATCAGACCCAAGCTATCCATTGCAAAAAAAACGACATTCAATGGAATATTTAAGAACTATCGCACATTTAAGACCTCGCACAAACACTTTTTCAGCTGTATTCCGCGTAAGGAGCTTGGCAAGTTATGCAATACATAAGTTTTTCACAGACAGGGGATTCATCTATGCCCACCCACCCATTATTACTGCTTCGGATGCGGAGGGTGCAGGCGAAATGTTCAGGGTTACAACTCTTGACTTGAACAATATAGAAAAAGTTGACGGTAAAGTGGATTATACAAAGGACTTTTTCGGCAGCTCGGCAAATCTTACCGTAAGCGGGCAGTTGGAAGCAGAAGTTTTTGCCTTAGCTTTTAAGAAAACTTATACATTCGGACCGACGTTCAGGGCTGAAAATTCAAACACCGCAAGACATGCTTCCGAATTTTGGATGATTGAGCCTGAAATAGCATTTGCAGATATAAACGACAATATGCAGTTAGCGGAGGATATGGTTAAGTATGTTGTAAATTACGTATTGGAAAATGCCAAGGAAGAAATGGAATTTTTCAATAACTTCGTAGAAAAAGGACTTTTAGATAAGCTAAACAATTTAATAAATTCTGAATTCGGAAGAATATCATATACGGATGCCATCGATATATTGATGGAGAACAATGATAATTTCGAATATCCGGTTCAATGGGGAACGGATATTCAAACTGAGCATGAAAGATATTTGTCGGAAAAGATATTTAAACAACCTGTATTTGTAGTCAATTATCCGAAGGATATTAAGGCATTTTACATGCGAATGAATGAAGATAACAAGACTGTGGCGGCAATGGATTTATTGGTTCCGGGAATAGGTGAATTAATAGGCGGCAGCCAAAGAGAAGAAAGAATTGATTTCTTAGAAAAAAGAATGGATGAAATGGGAGTGACAAAGGATAACATGTGGTGGTATCTGGAACTGAGAAAGTACGGCGGAGTCAAACATTCAGGCTACGGATTAGGCTTTGAAAGACTCATAATGTATTTGACAGGCATGAGCAACATAAGAGACGTAATACCATTCCCGAGAACTCCAAAAAATGCCGAATTTTAGCAAATAAGTTGGTGAACGAGACTGCGAGATGCCATAACCCCATTTCTCAGAGTCTCTTTTCTGAGAAATGGTTGGAATGGACTGTATGGCGGATTGGGATGCAAAGAAAGTGAAAATTTCTTTGTATCTTTTTTTAATTCCTTGAATAGAATGTATAAATAGTATGCTTAAAATTTAGGATTTGTTTTTTAATTGTTTTATTATAGTACTTAGGAGGGAATTATGAATTATTTTAAACATAAAAAGAAATGCTGTCCATCGAACAATAAACTTAAATTCACCGAAATATTAGGTTTAATGATTGCAATTATAGGAGCAATTATTGTAGTTCAGATTTTGCCCATAAAAATATGGATGTTTATTTTGGGTATACTTTTAGTAATATTGGGATGTACATTGTTCAGGCTTTTGTAAGGAAGGGGGACACACCTCTTTTATAGGGAAAGTCTTTGCGGGCAGAGGAATGTCCCCGTACTTAAAGGGGGACATAAAAAAATAATGGCCACGGCCACTATTTTTGCGCTTATATAGCTCTTTGGATTTTTCCGGATCTCATACATCTTGTACAAACTGTTTTTCTTAAAGATTTTCCGTTTTCCATAACAGTAATAGTTCTTACGTTTGGTTTCCACGTTCTTTTTATTTTCCTGTCAGAATGTGTTATGCTGTTCCCGGATATAGTTCCTTTTCCGCATACTTCACAAAATTTAGCCATAATTCCACCTCCCATTTATATATAACACTATCATAATTATCGAAATAGCTTTTATTATTTGAACCTAATCATTCTAACATTAAAATTTAAATATTGCAATATTAATTTTTAATTAGTATAATTGAATGAAAAAGGTAGTTACCTATCACAATCGTCGCCGAAAACGCAAAATAACTTGCTTACGGTTTCAGACACGAATAGAAGAACATACCAATAGGGTTTTATGTCATTGATATTTATAATTGTAAATTCATGACAAAAAGGTTATAATAAATTAAATAATAGGAATAAAAAAGTAGGAGGTAAATATGTCAGTTAAGATGTTTAATGAAAACGGAAGTATAGTTATTGATGGCCAAGCCATAGCTGCTATTGCGGGTTTAGCTGCAATGGAATGCTACGGTGTTGTTGGAATGGCTTCCAGAAACGCAACTCAGGGTTTTTTTGAACTGCTGAAAAGAGAACAGTTAACTAAAGGAATAAAAGTTTCAGTAACTGAAGATAAAATAAATATAGATTTATATATAGTATTGCAATACGGAGTAAAAATATCCGTTGTTGCAGAAAATGTAATTTCTCGAATAAAATACAGCGTTGAAACTTTTTCGGGAGTATGTGTGGATAATGTGAGTATTTTTGTGCAGGGTGTAAGAGTGCAAAAATAACATAGGAGGCTAAAATGATAATAAAATACATAGATAATGTTACATTCAAAAAAATGCTTTTAGGGGCTGCCGTTAATCTTGAAAACAACAAGACAATAGTGGATTCTCTAAATGTATTTCCCGTTCCGGACGGAGATACGGGCACTAATATGAATCTTACGGTGCAGGCTGCCATTAAGGAAATTCAAAACCTTTCGGAAAGCACGATCACATCATTGGCAGATGCTGCAGCCAACGGTTCACTGATGGGAGCAAGAGGAAATTCCGGTGTAATATTATCACAGCTTTTAAGAGGAATGTCAAAAGGCTTAAAAGGAGCTAATCAAATAGATTGTAAGATTATTGCCGAATCCTTTAAATCTGCATCATATACTGCTTATAAAGC
Source organism: Sedimentibacter sp. (assembly GCA_036720515.1). GTDB lineage: Bacteria > Bacillota > Clostridia > Tissierellales > Sedimentibacteraceae > Sedimentibacter. The sequence continues at coordinate 1,365 of DAIMMU010000034.1, read as the reverse complement.
GGTTATGAGGCCTATTGAAGGAACAATACTTACCGTTGCAAGGGAAACCGCCGAAAAAGCAATGGAAACTTTTACGGAATACGAAGATGTGGTTATTTTTTTGGAAAGCCTTATTGAACAAGCAAAGGATACTTTAAACCGTACTCCTGAAATGCTTAAGGTTTTAAAACAGGCAGATGTAGTGGATGCCGGAGGAAAAGGATTAATATTCCTTTTGGAAGGGGCATTGGCAGCTTTAAAAGGAATAGAAATAAAACAGGAGAAAACAGAAAATTCAGTGATTGATACAGCTGTTGAACTCGAGGAATTTACAAGCGAAGATGAAATTATTTTTGCTTACTGCACCGAGTTTTTAATAAAAAATCCGATAAAGACATCAGAGGAATTTCTGAGCAGAATTTATGACAAGGGTGATTCCATAGTTTGTGTTGGAAATGAAAATATTATAAAAACACATATACACACAAACAATCCGGGGCAAATATTGGCAATAGCGGTTAAATTCGGTGAATTGACCGGTATAAAAATAGACAATATGAAGGAACAGTTCAGGGAAAGATTAAAGAATAGCCATAAAAACAATCAGGAAAAAAAGAAATACGGCTTTGTTTCCATAGGCATGGGAGATGGAATTCAAAAAGTTTTTACCGACTTAAATGTTGATGTGTTTTTGTCGGGCGGTCAAACAATGAATCCAAGCACGGAAGATATATTGGAAGCGGCTAACAAATTAAATACGGAGCACATAATAATTCTGCCCAATAATTCCAATATAATATTAGCCGCAACACAGGCAAAGAAAATTTCCGATAAAAATCTCCATGTAGTGCCGAGCAAGACAATACCCCAAGGTATAACAGCTCTTATCGCATTTAAAGAAGAAAATGATATAGACGAAAATATGGAAGCTATGACTGAGGCTGTAAAGGAAGTAAAAACAGGTCAAGTAACTTATGCGGTGAGAGATACTGTATATAATGAGCTAAATATCAAAAAAGATGAAATTATCGCTATTTATGATGGCGAAATTGTAAGTCACGGAGAAAATCCGGAAGATGAAGCTATTGAATTAATCAGCAAGATGGTAGATGAAGACAGTTTTTTGGTTACCGTATTCTATGGAGATAAGGTTGACAAAAAAACTGCCGAAGGTATAAAAGCTAAAATAGAAGAAGTTGCCGAAGACTGTGACATTGAAATAATATACGGAGGACAACCACTTTATTACTATATAATATCCGTAGAATAAAGATGCCCTAACCCTATTTTTCAGAGTGTTTTTTCTGAAAAATAGCGGTAGGTCATTCGCAACGAATTCCAAATTTATGCGACGCAAGGAGCAAATAAATTGGTGAATGAGACTGC
>DAIMMU010000033.1:0-17065 GCA_036720515.1 Sedimentibacter sp. | reverse complement strand
TATTATATTATTATACCATCAATTATGTAATTAAAACAATAGTTAACAACTACTGCCGGTCATCACGATCGGCAGTAAGTTTTATTTAAAAAAGCAGGAGATTATTCTCCTGCTAAGTATTGATACATCAATTAAATTAAAAGATTCTTCACCTTCGGTTTAGAATGACGTTTTTTAGCAATGAAATTAGTTTACATAATTAATATTATGCAAACTAAATATAGTTGTTATTTTACTATTACTTCTACCAAGTCTCCGTTTTTAAGTCCTGCTGCATTTCCCTCTTCAACATCAAGATGCATGTCTAACGCGTATTCGTCATTTACTCTAATCAATACATTGTCAAAAATAAGACCTCTTGGACCTCCAACCTTTACCGATACAATATCTTTATCCTTTAAGCCATATTTTTCAGCATCTGACGTATGCATATGAATGTGTCTTGACGCAGCTATAACACCTTTATTCAGCTCTACCTCACCTTTAGGTCCTATTAGTTTAATGCCAGGTGTTCCTTCGGTTTTTCCGGAATCTCTTATGGGAAGGGCTTCGATTCCCAGTGTAAATCCATCTGACAAGGATATTTCAACCTGTGATTCCTTTCTTGCAGGTCCTAAAATCCTAACACCTTTGATTGTTCTTTTCGGTCCAGCCAAATCCACTTTTTCTTCACAGGCAAATTGTCCCGGCTGACTTAAATCCTTCATGGGCGTAAGAACATGTCCCTCTCCGAATAATATATCAATATGTTCTTTGCTTAAATGAACATGCTTGTTAGATAAACCAACAGATACTTTAAAATTCATAATCTCCTCCAATAATAATCTATAGAAAAATTATAATCCATTGTGATTAAAATTACAATAAGGAAATTAAAAATTATTCTACGGGCTCTGATTTTTTTATATATTTTTTAGCAAGATAATATATAGTATTAATAATGGTCAATATTATAAAATAGTAAGAAATATAAATAACTAATTTATTCTCAGGCATCCATACGGATGAAATATAAAAAAATACGGCGGCAGGTATATACAAGGTTATCTTTTTTATATTTAAAACATTGTCCTTTACATCTTTTTTAGAAATTGTACCTTTTTCTTCATATAATTTATTATAATAAAATGAATCCTCAGGAAGCATATTGTACTTATAAGCCAAATCATAAATACCGTCAATATCCATTAAGGTAATGTCATACTTATCTTTAAACTTTTCAAGAAGCTTTCCTGCTTCTTCACTTAAGCCGCCGGTAGTAATCAAAAAACCCTTCCTTATATTGCTATGTGCCATGAAAGTCAATAAGCTTCGTATATCAAGCTTTTCCAACTCTATACCGTCATATAGCTTAAATATTTTAATACAGTTTATATATCCTTCCTTTTCCGCCAAGTATAAGCTTCTTCCTTTTTTAATAATATTATTGTATCCCTCTTGCTTAAAAAGAAGCTTAATAAGCATTTCGAAATCATTTGAATTAATTTCTTCAATCTTTGATGAAAAATAATTCTTTTTTATCTTATCAATTAATATCTCTCTGCCTTTTTTGTTTTTGCTGTCCACATTAACTTTGTTAATTAGAGTAATAACAGCAAATACCAAGGATGCAGCCAACAAAGACAACATAAGATCAAGGTATATAAAATACACCAGTATAAAAACCACAAGGCTGATAAGCACTTTAAAAAGTGCCAAGTCCGCCCTGTAGCTTAAATAATTTTTATTTTTTAGTGTTTCTCTCACAAAAGTTTTTCTTAAGTTATTATTATTAATCATAAAATCACCTCAATGAAATTATTTCCATTTGGAGGAATTTTATACATCATAACAGCATTGCCGAATGCAAAAACTGTCCTTTCGGACAGTTTTATAAACTATTTACCGCTTCTTCAAGTTTATCTAAATACTTTATGGGGAAATATGCTAACAATTCTTTAAATTGCTCTACGGTAAGCCCTTGAGTAGTAGAATATATCTTTATTTTTTCATCTAAACTTGCATTAATGAATTCTTCTTTAATTTCTTCAAACCTTTTTTCCATAATATTCCCTTTCTTATAAAATTACTATTATCCTATGACTATTATTACACATTTATCAGAATCTATTATAAGAACTTAACAGTCTTACAATAATATTTTAAAGAAGTATGTATCTTTATTTATATGCTTAATTTTAACCTTATCAGTAAATGATATTACTCTAAACAATATTAATAGTCAATTAAAAAATTAAATTTTATTGATTATTTTATATTTGTATTGTAAAATCATTTTATTGGCAAACCTAATTATTTGCTTAAATTTTATCCGAAAGGAGTGTTGTATTATGATTTACTTTATTGGAAATTTATTGGCACCGTCGGAGGTAAGCCTCCGATAATTAAGATTAACAGGAGGATACATTGAGTAAAATCAACATGAAAAATTATGGACTCAGCGACAGGTTTATCAATGAGTCAAAATTGTACAGCTTCAGCTTAGGCAGAATTATTTCGCAAGACAAGGGATTATACAGGGCTGTCACGGAAAACGGAGAATTTAAAGCGCAAATTTCAGGAAAACTAAGATATAATGCAGTCAATATTTCAGACTACCCTGCGATTGGTGATTTTGTAATGCTGGATGAAAATGACGGAAATTCGGTTATTCACCACATCTTAACAAGAAAAAGCGCTTTTATCAGAAAGGCTGCGGGAACATCAAACAATGATCAGGTAGTGGCTGCCAATGTAGATACCGTATTTATTTGCATGTCTCTTAACAAGGATTTTAATTTAAGAAGATTGGAGCGTTATATATCCATCGGATGGGACAGCGGAGCAGTTCCCGTTGTAGTGCTTACAAAATCCGATCTTTGCGGAAATATTGATGATATAATGAATGACCTTGATGAAGTTGCATTAGGGCTTGAAATAATAATTACTTCAAGCTTAAAGGATGATTACGAAAATATCAAAAAATATATTAAGTATGGTCAAACAGTGGCTTTTATAGGTTCTTCCGGTGTCGGAAAGACCACTCTCATAAATAAGCTTATAGGTGAAGATATCTTTGAAACCAAAGAAATTAGAAATGATGACAGGGGCAAACACACAACAACAAAACGTGAATTGATTCTTCTGCCTGAAGGCGGTGTTGTAATCGATACCCCTGGTATGAGAGAGCTTGGAATTGAAGGTGCGGATTTTTCAAAAGCTTTTGCTGATATTGATGAGTTGGCGCAAATGTGCAGATTCAGCGACTGCACTCACACCAAGGAACCCGGATGCGCTGTTAGAAATGCGGTAGAAGATGGCAGCTTATCCGAGGAGAGATTAGAAAGCTATTTTAAGCTTAAGAAAGAAGCAAAATATGACGGATTAAATTCCAAACAAATCGAAACCGAAAAAGTCAAGCGGATGTTTAAAGATGTTGGCGGAATGAAAAATGCCCGAAAATTTATCAAGGAAAAAAATAAACAATAATATTAAAAACCACGAATTTCGTGGTTTTAATTCTTCTTCCGCGTTTTATGGAATGCATCTTGTTATGGATTTTGATACTAAATCTTAATTTTTTTCATTCATTAATATTATATACTTTTTTACCGCCTTAAGTGAACCTTTCAGTATTCTTAGTATATTTATAACACCGAACTTTTTAATCATTTCCGTATTCTTATTAAGAAAAATATTAACATATAAATTTGTTTTTAACAGCTCATAATAATATGCTTTTAAACTTATTTTTGAAGGTCTTATCATAACCTGCCCAAAGCTCCACTTCTCATAGTCCTCCTTAACATACAAAAGCCTGTCTTCATAAGCCTTGTACATGGGCAAGTTTGGAAAAGGAGTTAAAGGGCTTATGGAAGTAATTTGCGGCTTCAGCTTTTTTATATATCCCCTTAGCGATTTGAAATTATTTTTATCCCAATCTGGATGAGCCATAAATGAAGCCCAAACATCAATTCTATGTTTTCTCAATATTTCAGAAGCCTTTAAATTATCATCCGTCGAAGATTTCTTATGATATGCGTACAATTCATCATCACTGAATGTTTCATATCCGATAAGAAGAGCCTTAAGTCCCATTTCCGATAATTCTTTTAAATATTTTTCATATGCAATGACACCTTTCACGGAGCCGTACATAATATAATTCTTTTTTAAATTAAGGCTTTTTACAACGCCGATAAAAGCAGTAATTTTTTCTTCACTTCCCAAAAAATCATTGTCGATAAACATTATTGTAGGTTCTTTGATATTTATTAAATCCTTTTTAATAAGCTCTGTATCTATTAATTTTTCTTTTACTCCTTCAATCCTCCATCTTAGGCAAAAATCACATGCTTTCTCGCAGCCTGTTCCAAATTCCATTATGGCTGCGGGTCTGTAGCCGAAATAGGAATATTCATGCCTGTATTTTTCCGTTGCACTTCTGTCCGGCAGGATATATTCATTTCTTCCCATTTGTCCGGTTGATTCATACGACAGTCCCCTTGACCTTATGCCATCTATTAATGCCGTTTCACCTTTGTTGACTGAACAGAAAAACTCATTTATGTTATCCTTGGTCGTGTACTCAAAAATATAATCCACATTATCACTGTAAAAACCTTCCGGATTTAGGTAGGTTTGAGTGCCCCCCACAACTGTTATTATGCTGATATCAATTTCCTTTACTTCCTTGCACAGCTCCAAAACCTTTGTTACATCAATACAAAGGGATGTGATGCCAACAAGGGATGGCTTGTATTCATTGATTTTTTTCCTTAAGCCGGTAGTTTCAACCATCATGTCAAAAATTTCAACCTCATGCTCATCCTTCAAGGCACCGCAAATCATTTCAAGGCCTAACGGTTCTGAAAACATAAAGTCGCTTAATGTGATTGCCTGCTTGATTCTTGGAGATCTTACCAATAATATTTTCATTATATATCCTATTCTTCGGTATTTATGCTGCCGCAATTTTGTTCACAGATTTTAGAGGTGTGTCCCGTACCTTTGAAAAATACGATTAGGACTTCTAAAAAATATTTGGAGTAATTCTTTGTTTTATTTGATGTCTGTAAAACAAATTAACAATTGTATAAAATAAATATTTACCCGGCTTCTTTAAAAACTCTTTTCTAAATATATTTCTTTTAAAAATTGATTTCAAAGTAAACAAAGATTCATACAACTCCCAATAGGAGTTTGTTAATTCATCCGGTGTCATGAATTTAGGCGTATGCACCGCCTCCGTCCCATCGAAGGAGTATATATCTTCCTTTATAATTCTTCCCGCTTCTTTCATATCCTTGAAAAACTTTGTTCCCGGAATTGGTGTCAATATATAAAAACGGGGTACGGTAATCTTATTATCCTCAATAAATCTTTTTGTATCCTTAATTGAAGACAGTGTATCCCCTTCTCCGCCGACCACCATTTCAGTTGAAACGTCTATTCCGTAAGAATGGATATTATTTATGAGCTTTGGATATTCCAAAGGATTTGCCCATGACTTGTTCATTCCTTTTAAGCTTTCGGATGAAATACTTTCAAGTCCGAAGCTTAAGGCTGTGCAGCCGCTGTCCGAAATCTTTTTTAAAAGCTCGCTTTCCCTGCCTATACGTATGTCGCACTGACTCATCCACTGCATATTCATTTTCCTTATTTCTGTTAACAGCCTGTCCAAATATTCCCTGTCGGAAAAAATATTGTCATCCAGCAGAAGAAACTTCTTAAATCCTAATTCCTTTACCTGTTTAATATCTCTTATTACCTCATCAAGGGGTTTTTTAATATAATGTCCTTTGTACAAGCATGCCACCGAGCAGAAGCTGCATGTGTTCGGGCAGCCTCTTCCTGCCTGTACAGGCAGAAAATCCCCTATATTTTTGTTTGTTATGAGGTCAAATCGAGGCATGGGAGTTGAAAAAAAGCCCTTATCCAAATTCCTTTCATATATTTTTTTGAGCTTTCCCTCTTCATAGTCCTTAAGAACCTCCTGCCACACCAATTCAGCATCTCCAACAACAACACAGTCGCAGTGCTTCAATGCTTCCTCTGCCATTATGCTTGCCATGTAGCCTCCCAATATTACGGTTTTTCCCTTTTCACGGAACTTTCTTGCAATATCTATTGAGCGGATAACTCCATGACCCATGGTGCTTATTCCGATTAAATCGGCATCCGTATCGAACGGTATATCTTCAATTATTTCAAGAACTATTTCGGATTCCCAGCCCTCGGGCATCATCGCCGCCAATAAAGGCATGGCAAGTCCCACAAAATATAATCTTTTTTTCTTAACGGGTTTATGATTTTTATCATAAGGACTTGGCTGTATCAATAGTATTTTTTTCATCAATGGCTCCTTATAATCTTTTGTAAATACTGGAAGCTGACAAAGCTTGAGCCGGATAGCATTTTTAAATTCGCCCTTAGTCCGTATTTCCTGACTAATGCCACTAAATGTTTTGGTCTCATAACCACTCTATAGTATGCTTTTAAAATTTCAGAATAAAAAGCTCTTATACTCATAAATTCCGGCTTCAGAACAACATGTGCCATATCCCACACTTCATACTGCTGTCTTGTAACTAAAAGAAACCCTTCGTAAGAATTAAAAATTTCTGTTCCCGGCAGCGGAGTAAGCGGCTGTAAATTAACAAATTTAACATTTAATCCTCTCAGCCAGCTTACTAATTGCCTGAAATCTTCCTTTTTAAAGTCAAGGGGAATAATTAAGGTCGCATATAATTCAATATCCGTTTCCTGCAATATTTTAATGCATTTTTCATTTATTTCCACCGTTGTTCCCTTGTTGTAATCCTTTAAATCTCCTGCTCTGACCGATTCTATTCCCACAATTACTGCCTGAAGTCCAATTGCTTTAAGTTCGATTATAATGTCCTCATTTTGTGCTATAAAATCAGCTCTTCCGTAAACCAGGAATTTCTTTTTTATATTATTATCTTTTATGCCTCTAATGAAATTTTTAAGTTTATTTCTGTCATATAAAAAATCATCATCCACAATATATATTTCTTCTTCTTCAATTGAAGATAACTCTTTAATTATATCGTCTATATCACGGGAAAAATATTTGCTGTCAGTAACTTCCTTGCAAAAGCAAAATGAGCAGTTGTAGGGACAGCCGAAGGATGTCTTTATTAAGGCACAGGGGTTATGAAACATGTAATAATAATACTTTCTGTACTTGCTTACCATATTTCTGTCGGGATATTTATATTCAAATGTACTCTTCTTAATACCTTTATTTATTTCTTCATTAATTTGTCCCGCACTTTTTTTTTCAATTAAACCCTTTAAGGTTATATTAAAGTTTTCTATTCCATTTTTGTCATAAATAAAATCTATAAATTCCGACTTAAAATCCTCGGCAACAACCTCTGCATGAACTCCCCCGACCCCTGTCTTAACCATGGGGATAATTTGCTTTGCTGCTTCTGCCATTTGCTTTATGATTCCCACATGGGTAATGTAGCCTGTAAATACTATGAATGCAGGTTTTTTCTCAGATACTATTTCTTCAAAGCCGGCTTTTTCAAGTATCATGTCCACAATTTCCGCACTGACTTCTTTTTTAATTTCATCGGGTATATTGGATACAAGGTATTCCAATTCCAAAGGCTCGCAAATCATTACGTGCTGCAGTCCTATGGTTTCCTTATGGGGTCTTGGTCTGACTAAAAGTATTTTCATAATTCCACCTTTTTGAGAGTATAAACTGCTATTCGGGGCATAAAAATTTTTTCCCTGATTATCTTTAAATTCACAACATTAAAACAGGGAGATATCAATTGTCTGAATTTAATATCCGACGGATAATTCGCTTTGCCTGTAGTAAGCTTTACCATACTTAATATTAATTTGTCATAAAAGCTGTCGCCGCTTGCAAACCCGACCAATATTCTTCCGCCACTATTTAACAAATTATAGAGTTCTTCAAAGACCTTCCTTGGCTCCTTATAATAAGGCAGCGAATGAGTACAAATAATTATATCGTATTTGCCGTTTAGCTTGCTTAACTCGGCTGCATCCATTTTAATATGGTTTGCGGAAGAATTTCTTTTTTTTGATATTTCAAGCATCTTTTCCGAAAAATCAATTCCCGTAATTTCAATATTATTATAATTATCTGTCAGTTCACTTATTAATTCTCCTGGACCGCATCCCAAATCCAATATTTTTATTTTTTTATCATTAATTATATCTGCAAGGGATGAAATAATATAATTTCTGGTTGGTCTTAAAGAATATTTTTGCACCCAAAGTTTATCGTATTTATCTGCCCAAAAATTCCATATATTAAACATTTATATCTCCTGACCTGCTGACTTATAATATCTGTTCTTATGTTTCTGACTATTAAACGTAATTAATTTTATATTGCCGACTCTTTTCTCTGCTCCCATAATTAATCACTTACGTTATTGACTTTATTGCCTAAGTTTCAGAATTATCAACTTAGCCCCTTATTCTTTTTGATTTCAAAAGTCTTAAGTGAAGACTGTAAAACAAAGTATAAAATATGAGCTTAGGCAACTTAGGCTTTAAAACCAAGTGCAGAAAATCATACCTTTCCGCTCGTTTATCAATCAATAAATCTTTCATTTCCTCAAATAATTTTGTTCCTTTTATGGGAGTCATAATGGATATTGTATAGCAATCCAATTTATTATCCTTTATAAATTTATTTAATATTTTAAAATCCCTAACGGAATAATCAGGCTGTACCATGAAAAGCGCCGTTAAATTTATATTGTTCTCTTTCAGCAAGGATATTGCTAAGGGATAATCAGTTGCATTTGTTGTTTTTTCGTAAGCCTTTAGCTCATCATTCACTGTTGCCTCAAACCCTACAATAACCTCCCTGAGTCCCGCATTTCTGAGTCTTTTTAATAAATCCCTCTCTCTGCAGATGAAGTCCGCTCTTAAGTATCCTATAATTTTAAAGTCAGACTTTTTTTTCTCAACAATATCTATAAACTTCAGTGCATCATTTCTTGAAGAAAGCAATACATCATCCACAATCCAATAATAATCGGCGTCAATACTTTCCATTTCTTCAATCATTGCTTCGTAATCCGCTTTTATATAATGCTTGTTATTAAGCAGCTTGCAGTAACAAAATGAACAGTTGTAGGGACAGCCGATGCTTCCCTTAATCAGCGCCACATTTCGTTTATCCAAATATTTAAATTTAGATTTGGCTTTATTGAAGAAATCCCTGTCCGGCTTAATGCTTTCATTTTCGTAAACACTCTCTTTATCCCCTATATGCCATACTCTGCCATGAAAAGTATCAACTCCGTGGCTTAATGGAATCCCATTATTGCTGATTATATTTTCAATCAGCAGCTTAAACGTATTCAAGCTTCCAGAATGAAAAATATAATCAATTGTGTTTACTCTGAAATATTCCGCATTTTCCTGTATATGGACTCCGCCGACGATTATTTTTACATTCGGAAATTTACTCTTGTAGATTTTTGATTTATTTATAATTGCATTTTCAGCCGTATTGTAGCCCGTTAAAACAATTATATCCGGATTTAATCCTTCCGGATGCACGAAGCCAAACATATCATCAACAATATAGCTTTCAATACTCATATTGTTCAAAACCGTTTTTAGATAACATAATTCCAAGGGTTCGACCCTGACAGGATCAGCAATTGAAAATATTGTTTTAACTCTCACCTTTTCTAAATATACTATCATAACTCTTCCTTAAAAACATGATGTACCTTGCCGTATGTCCGATATGACATGGATGTAAGCAATTTTTGTATTATAAAATTAATTACTATATTGCTGTGATGCACATAAAGATATTTATAAACTTCTCTGCAACCTATCTTTAATTTGCTTTCTTCCGCTGTTTGTCCGAATTCTATTATTTTTACTTTCTTTTCTATAGCAATTTCTATAATCTTTAAGAGCATGTTGTAATATATATCGTATTTTTCAACATCTTCTTTGTTGAAACCTCCGAATAAAAAGCACAGCCTTCCGTCAAATTCCTTTAACTGTATAAATCCGACAACAGTATCGGTATCTTTGTCTGTAAATTCGTATATTTCAGAATCATAATTGCGGAAAAAACCAATAGGAAGTGTTTCCAACGGATTATCCGTCCTACTCATTATACTTAAATACAATTTATAATGATAATCGCTGAAACTATTGTTTTGAATTTTTCTTATATTTAAATTATTTCTGTATCTGAGTGCTTTATTTATACGCCTTCTGTAAGAGCTTCTAAGCTTATTTAAATAATCACCAAATGTTTCGAAATTGTTTTCAAATACAAAGGTTGATAAGGTTCTTGCACCTTTAATGATTTCTGTATCGGCATTTAAAATTATTTTCAATCCTTTTCTTTTATTGACTAATTCAATTGCTTTATTTAAATCTCCATAATATCCTCTTTGGGACAAGGATATGGGAAGACCGATAATTTGTACATTTACTTTTAAAGGCAATATATTTATAAAATTAAATAAATTCAGCTTTAAATCATATGAAATTATCAGGCAGTCCTCTGTTATCTCATAATATTGATTGCAGGGGTTTATTCTCTCCAACAGTGACAGCAGCTTTATATATTCTTCATTTAAATCAAATGCTTTGATGCCCTTAAGTTCTTCAGCTATATATATTATCATATAAGTTCCTTAACATATGCTTTATAATGTTTTGATTCCTCATCCGCCCATTTGATGCCGAAGCTTTTGGATTTTAAATTTTTTGCCAGTATCCAGCTTGATTCCATTGTGTCATATTTTTCCTTGGTGCGTTTAAAGCAATAATCGAACAGTGCAAGTATAGCTCCTTTGTTTCTTTCACCGGGTATAACTCCCATTTCAACTATTTTAAATGTTTTAATTCTATTAGAAAACAATTTGTTTTTTATCACCGTCTTAATTCCCGCGGTTTCACCCTTGCCTATTATTTCGTTAAAATCAGGATACCACAGCATAAACCCCACAGGTACTCCCGCCTTTTCCACAAATAATAAATTCTCTTCTTTCATCAGATATTTTAAATCCTTAAAAAGTTCATAGTCTTCCTCAGTCTTCCTCCGATAATAAAACAAATGGTCGCTGAAAGCTTCATTGTTTATTTTTGTATAAACTTCTATTTCCTGTTTAAAATTTTTAAAATCTGACTTTCTAACCGAATAAACTTCATTAAGTTTTTCCCTTATATCATTGTTAATCAGCTCCGGTGAATTAACCATATCCTTCTTGTAGCTTACCAAATCAATTGTTTCAAAACCGTTTTTTTCAAAATAAGCATTATAAAATTCAGGATTGTGAGCCGAGCCGAAGCTTTGCTTTTTATCAAAATCGCTCGCTAAAAATCCAAGACCGTAATTAACATGCATGTTCAAGGAGCCTGTTAATTTGTGAGCGCCTTTTTCTTCTGCTGCTTTTACTGCCCTGTCTAAAATAAGCTTAAAAGCATCCATATTAAATTTATCGGATTCAAAAAAACAAATCTGTATATATTCAGGCATCCTTTGTGCGTGTGCAAGAACGGATATCATTGTAATTTCATTGTTATCCACTACCATTACCGGTTCGGTATATACTGATTTACAAAGCTCAGACTTTCCGGTAAGCAAATTTTTCAAAAATCCGGACATTGAGTCTCTTTTTAAATCACTGAGTAAATATTGCTTTTTATAAAATTTTAAGAAGTCCTTTCGATTATCATTTGTCACCGAGATTAATTCCATGTTAGCTCCGTTAATTTTTTTATACAACATTATAGCACATCATAATTAATATTACAAAATAAAAAAGACGGTTCTCCCGATGGTTTGAAGTACCGCCTTTATGCAAGCATCTAAGCGCTTTTTCCCTTTTTTTATTTCATTGAATCAATAATTGCATTTGCCAAAGCATCAAGTTCAGGCTCCTTGTCTTTGTTCATGGATGATGCTATGCTAATTCTCTCATTAAGCACAGTCATATCTTTCATTTCCTCGCTGAGGAATTTTTGCATCAAATCTCCTGATTTGGTTGCCCATGAGCCGTTCTCCATAATTGCAACAGTACGGTTCTGAACATTCAAGGACTTCATGTCCATCAGGAAATTCTCCATAATGGGATATATTCCAAGGTTATAAGTTACTGAGGCAAGAACAATATGGCTGTATTTAAAGGTTTCAGAAATCAACTGAGATACGTGGGTAGAAGATACATCATAAACTGCCACATTTGTCATGCCATTCTCACAAAGCTTTGCCGCAAGAGCTTGGGCAGCACCCTCCGTATTGCCGTACATGGAAGCATATACAATCATCACACCCTTTTCCTCCGGTATATACTTACTCCAGGTGTCGTATTTCTGAATAAAATACATTAGATCCTTACGCCAAACAGGACCGTGAAGCGGACATATGTATTTTATCTGATCTAAAATACCTCCCGCCTTCTTAAGCAGCAGTTGAATATGAGGACCATACTTTCCTACTATATTCGTCAGATACCGTCTGGCATCATCAAGCCAGTCCCTGTCAAAATCCACCTCATCGGCAAACAGCTTACCGTCAAGAGTTCCGAATGTACCGAAAGCATCGGCGGAAAACAGCACTCCGCTAATTGTATCAAATGTAACCATAGCCTCCGGCCAGTGAACCATAGGCGCAAAGACAAAAGTAACCGTATGCTTGCCAAAGCTGAAGGTATCCCCCTCCTTAACCTCAATTATTTCATGGGAATCCACATGAAACCCGAATTGCCTCATCAGCATAAATGCCTTTTCATTGCTGATAAGCTTCACATCAGGCCATCTAAGCAAAATTTCCTCAATACATGCGGCGTGATCCGGTTCCACATGGTTTATAACAAGATAATCTAATTTCCCGCCGGAAAGCACATAATCTATATTTTCAAGCAGCTGTCTGCATGCTGACCAGTCTACCGTATCAAACAATACATTTTTTTCGTCCTTCAAAAGATACGAGTTATAGGTAACGCCTCTTGGAATAGGATATACATTTTCAAAAAGGGCAAGCCTGTGGTCATTGGCACCAACCCAGTATAAATTCTCCGTTACATTTCTTACACAATACATAATCAATCCCTCCTTAAACTTTGTGCCTCAATAAATTGATCCTTCGGCTCGGCACACTCAGGGCATACCCAATCCTCCGGCAAATCCTTAAAAAGAGTGCCCGGAACAATTTCACTGTCTTCATCGCCCATTTCCGGGACATACTCATATCCGCATCCTCCGCATACATACAACGGACCTATGGGCTCCGGCTTAGGCATTACAGGTCTTTTTATTTTTACCATAGGAGGAGCAGGTTGCTTTTCTCCGGTATCCAGAACATCTGTCAACAATGGCAGAATTTCGTTTAAGTCTCCGACTATTCCGTAATCACAATTTTTAAAAATCGGGGCATTTGGATTTTTATTGATTGCAACTATTGTTGAAGCATCCCGAATCCCTTTAAGATGCTGGCTTGCCCCGGAAATACCGCAGGCAATATACAAGTTGCCCGTAAATTTCTGACCTGACATACCTATATAGCGGTTCAGAGGAAGGTATTGAAGAGTTTCCGCAACCGGACGTGAAGAGCCGACTGCTGCTCCGGCAGCCTTTGCAAGATCCTGTATCAGCTTCATATTCTTCTTTTCTCCGATACCCTTGCCTGCGGAAATCACACGCTCTGCAACAGCAATGGGAGTATCTGCAGGTATACCTACAGTAAAATCATACCCGTCCTTTTTGAGAGCTTCCGCTAAGGCATGAACGCGTTCCTTAGAATTTCCTTCACGAAAAATTATTCTTTTTCGTATTCCGGTAATCGGTGCAGCCTTATGTGTCCTTCCCATAGACTCTCCTGTCTCCTTTTGGACTCTACCTAAAATTCCGGAGGCTATAACCATGCGCTGAATCTCATTAGTTCCCTCGTATATAGTAGTAATTTTGGCATCCCTATACATACGCTCAACCTCCATGCCCTTAAGATAGCCTGTCCCCCCGAATACCTGGAGAGCATCGTTTGTTACCTCCAATGCTATTTCGGAAGCATACAGCTTTGCCATGGCCGCCTCAGTAGAATAGGACTCGTGCGACTGCTTCAGCTCCCCGGCAGAATAAACCAACATCCTTGCAGCACGAAGCTTTGTCGCCATATCGGCTATCTTAAAAGAAACAGCTTGCTGAGAACCGATGGGCTTTCCAAACTGAACCCTTTCCTTGGCATAAGCCACAGCCTGTTCATATGCACCCTGTGCTATACCAAGAGCCTGTGAAGCCACACCTATACGCCCTCCGTCAAGAGTCTGCATGGCTATCTTAAATCCCTGACCTTCCTTTCCAAGAAGATTTTCCTTCGGAACTCTGACATCATTAAATACAAGCTCAGCAGTAGAAGAAGAGCGAATTCCCATCTTATCGTAATGGTCTCCGAATTCAAAACCTTTCCATCCCTTTTCAACAATAAATGCCGAAATGCCTTTAACTCCTATATCCGGGGTTGTAACTGCAAATACAACATAAATATCTGCCTTCGGGGCATTAGTAATAAAAATTTTACTGCCGTTTAGCAAATAGTAGCTACCCTTGTCAACAGCTGTTGTTTCCGTGCCGCCTGCATCTGAGCCGGCATTTTGCTCCGTAAGTCCGAAAGCGCCAAGCTTTTCTCCCTTACATAAAGGAATAAGATACTTTTCCTTTTGCGTCTGAGTTCCAAAAGCAAAAATAGGCCATTCTGCCAAAGAAGTATGAGCCGAAAGAATAATCCCGGTTCCTCCGTCAACTCTGGCAAGCTCCTCTACAGCTATAGCATAGCTTATCATATCCATATCAGCTCCGCCGTATTCCTTTGGATAAGGAATTCCCATTAAGCCCATTTTCCCTAACTGCCCAACCGCATCATCAGGAAACATGTTTTCCTTGTCCATAAGAAACGTCAGTGGCTTCACACTTTCCTCCGCAAATTTACGGACCACTTTTCTAAGTTCATCCTGCTGCTTTGTTGATTTGTATAACATACCGACCTCCTGTTGTAAATTATTATTCTGGACTTATTTTGTCCACTTTACGGCTAAAAAAATTTATTTGCCGAACAAAATCTCCTGAAGATTGTGTGCCTTCAACTCCTCGTCCAATCTTCCCTGAAGAAAATTGAGATATACATTTGCATGGCAGGAAACGCCTTCGTGAGCTTTGCACCAGCTGCACACATAGTCCGGATTCATACAGGAATTCACCAAAAGTTCTCCCTCCATAGCCTGCATCAGCCTGTAGAGAGAGATCTGCCTGAGCTCTGTATTTAAAATACAACCGCCGCCTGTTCCTCGCAAAATTTTTATCAAACCGTTTTTTTGGAGTTTTTTAAGAATTTTGTAAGCAAATTGTTGGGGAATTTGCTCGCCGTTAGCCAGCTCAGCCGTAGTAAGCTGTTCGCCGCCTGCCAATGCACGCAAAATACGAAGCGCATAATCTGTTTCTCTTGTGATTAGCAATAGATATTCCTCCTTATCTTCTGTATCAATTATACTAAATTGGAGTTATTTTGTCAAGTATTTACTTCCAATTTTTCCCCAATTTATAAGAGTCCTCTATGAGGACTCTTATGCATTATAGTTTACGCTTACTTTCTCGGGAAGCTTAACTGCTTTAGAAACAGGCTTCCATATTGCCTGCGCCAAGTAAAAGTCTATCATACTGTGCACTACCGTTCCAACGCCTACCAGCAATACAACCGAAACTATAAATCCTTTTGCATAATAGGCTGAGCTCATGTTATTTCCAAAGTAAAATGGCATTACAACTATGACCTCACATATTCCGTGAAGCAATCCGGTTGCCAAAGAAAAAACCTGTGATGACTTAAAGGTTTTTAATGTATCCGGATGTTTCTTTAAATACACAGAGCCTGCAGCCGCAAATACAACATGAGATGCCGCACGAATAACTATTACTATTGGGAATCCCGCCAGCAAAAACCCTACAGCCGTACCCGCAGCAACAAATACTGCGGTTGCCGGAGAAATAAACATGGCAATAAAAATTGCTACATGACTGGCAAGAGTAAATGATGCCGGTTCCAAGGTTATTTTAAGCGGCGATATTATAGGTATTACTATTCCGATTGCACAAAGAAGTGCTGATATTACCATTGAATTAAGATTATTATTTCTGTTCATTTTTATCCTTCCTAAATCATTTTTGCGTCAAGTCATGTGTCTTGACACCTACGGATATGATTATAGGTTATAATTCTATATTTGTCAAGCGGATTATATCTACACTGCATTATATGTCCTGTCAGCCATCAAATTTTTACTTTTGCTAATCTAATGCTATATTTTCTTTTTTCAGCGCTTCGATTATCCTCTTTTTTGTTTCCTCATCCTTGCACTTGATTGTGTGGAGATGTATTCCTCCGGTTAATCTCATTAGAGGCTGAACTTTATTTTCCGCAACCTTCTTCATAAATAAATTAACATCATACCTTGATTTAAGGTGCAGCTCACCGATAATTTCTCCGTAAATAGGATGCTCCACGGTAACATCGTGCACAGTACCGCCGTTATCAACAACCGCATAAAGCTCTGCTCCCATGTTATTGTCATCATGACAGCATGCAACCGTAAATACACACTGACTCTCATCCTCTCTGTCCAATATGTACCCCCTCGGTGTTGCATGTATCTTAAGACCGCCGGCACGCATGAGGGCAATATCTCCCACTATGACCTGGCGGCTTACGGAAAACTTTTTGGCAAGTGCAGATGCTGTTATAGGTTCTGTGTTATTATTTAATATTTCTTCAATTTGTAATCTTCTTTCTTCCGAAGTCATATTGTCCTCCTTTATGACAGTCTAATCCAACATTTTTTTACTTCTTTGATGCCATATAAATTAAGCCGGCAAATATTTTGCCGGCACCTTGGTGTATTAAATAAGTCGGAGTGAAAGGATTTGAACCTTCGGCCTCATGGTCCCGAACCATGCGCGATACCAAGCTTCGCTACACCCCGACAACATTAATATTATAAGCTTTGAGAATAACTTTGTCAATAAAATCTTTATAACA
>DAIMMU010000249.1:0-2499 GCA_036720515.1 Sedimentibacter sp. | reverse complement strand
GGTAATTGAAATAATTAATATATCAATGGTACGAAGGACGGATGAAATGAAGAAATTTATAAATGAATGGATAATTCCTACTGTTATAGCTGTTGTGATAGTTCTTTTTTTAAACAGATTTATATTTATATTGGTGACTGTTCCTACCGGATCAATGGAAACAACAATTATGCCCGGAGACAGGCTTTATGTGAATAAGCTTTTCAGCATAAAGGATGCGAAAAGGGGAGACATTCTTGTATTCCATTCTGATGAAATGGATGCGAGGCTTGTAAAAAGATTGATTGGATTACCGGGAGAAACGGTTGAAATAAAAGAAAACGGCGAAGTATTCATAAATGGAGAGAAGCTAAAGGAGCCCTATGTGAAACAGGCAGGGGGAGCAGCGCAAATATATGAGATTCCCGAAGGTAAATATTTTTTCCTTGGGGATAACAGGCCGGTATCCGTCGATGCAAGATATTGGAGCAATCCTTATATTTCGGAGGATAAAATTATAGGGAAGGCTGTTTTCAAATTTTTCCCGATTAATCGAATAGGAAAATTAGAATAAAAATAACGGTCCGAAACCCCGGCACAATGCAATCTTATATTGCTAATGCACGGGGCTGATAATATTTGTAATAGCGGCATATATACTTTAGAGACAAACATATAAAATATATTTGAAGAGTGCGGCAATTGAAAGGCAGCGGAAAGAAATGACGGATGCTTTGGCTCATGACCTGAAAACACCGTTAAGTATCATTTCGGGCTATGCACAGAACTTGCAGGAAAATATTCATACGGAAAAAAGGGAGCATTATGCCGGCAATATTCAGGAAAATGTACGGCGTATGGATGAAATAATAAAAAGGATGCTTGAAATGTCCAAATTGGAGTCTGATCATTTTGAAATTCAATTTGAGGATGTGTCACTTAATGAGATAAGCAGTGAAATAATTAATCGTTACAAAAGTATATGCGATGAAAAATCCTTAACGGTCAGCCTTGATGGAGAAGCTGTTGTAAGGGCAGACAGACTGCTGTTAGAGCGTGTTATAGATAATTTTTTTATAAATGCAGTAGATAATATGCATGAAGGTGGAGTTGTCAGCATAGCAGTAAATGAAGATATATTTGAAATTCATAACAGCGGCAGTCATATACCGGAAGAAATTATCAATGACATTTGGCTTCCTTATAAAAAAACTGATATGGGGCGCAATAATACAAAGGGAACAGGTCTTGGACTTTCAATTGCAGGAAAAATCTTAGAATTGCACAGGTTTTTATACGGTGCTAAAAACAATGAGGACGGGGTAACTTTTTGGTTTAAATTCAAATAGGGGCTTTGGGAAGTACACCAGGGCTGCCGAATTTGGCAATAAAATGCTGATTTAAAGCAATTCACCGAATTTCCCCATTATTGTCCTTGCAATGATATATCTTCCTGTATATCCTATTAGTTATTATTGATATAAAGCATTATGGGATATATGATTGTATATAAAGTAAGATATATTGGGGGATATAAAATGACAAAAAAATTTTTAGTAATAGTATTAGTTTTTATGATCGTTTTGTCCATGGGTACTGTTTCCGCAAATGTTTATAATAACGAAAAACAAGAACCCAAAGACGTGCAGGTAAATGAGTTAACCGAAAGTTCAAGTAAATTAATTACAAACGATGATATTAAAACTGATATTGAAGAAAATATACAATATGCTGCAGCTAATTTGGGTAATAAGCAGTACACTGTAACTGAGGCACCCGGACCTATTAAGCCTATAGAGGAAAAAACGGATAAAAGAATAATAGACCCGGATAAACCTATGATAGCAATCACCTATGATGACGGACCATCAGTATATACGCCTCATGTATTGGATATTTTGAAAGAAAATAATTCGGTTGCAACATTTTTTGTATTAGGTTCAAGAGTATATGACAATAATGATACTTTGAACAGAATGCTTGAGGAAGGCAGTCAAATAGGAAATCATAGCTACAATCACAAAAACCTGACAAAAATAGGCGATGAGGAATTATATAAGCAAATTAAAGGAACAGATGATTTAGTTTATATAGCAACTGGATATACGCCTTCGGTCATAAGACCTCCGTATGGCTCAACAAACAGGGAATTAAACCAAAAAATATCAAAACCGGTTATCAGATGGTCTATTGATACGCGGGACTGGGAAAACAGAAATATTGAAATGATTAATAATAATATTTTTGAAAATGTAAAAGACGGAGATATAATACTGATGCATGATATATATGACAGTACATTGGAAGCATCAAGGATTGCAATTCCCGAGTTAATCAATAGAGGCTTTCAGCTTGTCACCATTGACGAATTATTTGAGTACAGGGGTGCTGAATTAATATCCGGAGAGCAATATTTCAATATGTATAAATAATAGACACAGTATTCGGCAAAATGCCGGATACTGTTTTTTTATGCCCTAACCCCATATGTTCGAGCGATAGCGAAGAACAGATGGATGG
>DAIMMU010000248.1:0-2566 GCA_036720515.1 Sedimentibacter sp. | reverse complement strand
CGAGTTCCCAATTTATGCGACGCAAGGAGCAAATAAATTGGTGAACGAGACTGCGAGATATATTTATATAGTATTTGTATTAGATTTAATCTTATTAGTAATATAGAAAAAATTATTTGGTATCTTTTTTTAGAGAATAAAATATGATACAATATAAGAAATCGATTTTAAATTTGGAGGAATTATGGGGAAATTATTTGGCACAGATGGTGTGAGAGGCATTGCAAATAAAGAGTTGACACCTGAATTAGCATATAAATTAGGACGAGTAGGCGGATATTTTTTAACAAAAGGCAAAAAAAGACCTAAGATGGTTGTTGGCATGGATACGAGAATATCAGGTGATATGCTTGAAGGCGCACTGTCTTCGGGGCTGAATTCTGCGGGAATTGATGTATTATATCTTGGGGTACTGCCTACGCCGGCAGTAGCATGTATGATTAAAATACTTAATGCTGACGGCGGAGTGATGATTACCGCATCTCACAATCCGATCGAATATAACGGTATAAAATTTTTTAACGAAAATGGACTAAAGCTAACGGATGAAATGGAGAATTCCATTGAAGAATATATACTTAATAATTTAGATATAGAATTTCAGCCTGTTTCGGGAGATTTAGGAAGGAAGATACACGTTGAAAACCCATTAAGAAAATATATGGATTTTTTAAAGAGTACATTAGATATCGATTTAAAGGGGCTTAAAGTTGCCGTTGACTGCGGAAACGGAGCGACGTACAAGGCGGCACCGGAGCTTCTTCATGAGTTGGGAGCGCAGGTATATGTAATCCACAATGATCCTAACGGAATAAATATAAATGTAAACTGTGGCTCCACTAAGCCCGAAGAAGTTCAAAGGCTTGTTTTAGAAACGGGAGCGGACGTCGGACTTTCCTTTGACGGAGATGCTGACCGGCTGATTGCTTCAGATGAAAACGGAAGCATTGTTGACGGGGATCATGTTCTTGCCATATGCGGCACATGCTTGAAAGAAAAGGGAAGATTAAAAAGCAATACAATAGTTGGAACGGTTATGACAAACATGGGTCTTGATATGTGCCTTAAAGAAAATAATATTGATATTATTAAGACAAAAGTAGGCGACAGATATGTTTTGGAAGAAATGCTGAAGGGCGGTCATTCCTTAGGCGGCGAGCAGTCGGGGCATATAATTTTTTTAGATTACAACACAACGGGTGACGGACTATTGACGGCAATTCAGCTTTTAAGCGTTATAAAGCAAAAAAACACAAAGCTTTCAAAGCTGGCTGAAATAATGAAGGATATGCCTCAAGTATTGATTAATGCACATGTTTCGGAAGAGAAAAAGAATAATTATTTAAGTGACGAAATTATAAAAAATAAAATAGAAGAAATAGAAAAGCATTTTGACAAAAATGGCAGAGTGCTTATAAGACCATCCGGTACCGAGCCGCTGGTCAGAGTAATGATTGAAGGAGAAAACCAAGAGGAAATAAATGCATACGCCAAAGATTTAGCAGCCCTAATCGAACAGAGGCATTCCGGGGACGGACCTTTGAGTGACTGAGGCATTCAGGGCATTCCGGGGACGGACCTTTGAGTGACGAATGAGCATTATGAGTCACAATAGGCATTTTTCACCCAATGTTTTATAGAGGGACAGTCATGTACGTCCCTCCTACTGCCCTAAGGGGATTTCCATGTACGGGATATAAATGGAATGTTCCTTCGGCTGATGATAAACAATAATTGAATTTAAGGTATATTCGGGGGAATGAATAAGTTTTATTTCTGCCCTTTCTCTTATTTTTTCAATATCCACCGGTCTTTTAGGTCTTTGCTTTGCAATGGTTAAATGAGGGGTATATCCTCTTTTTTCATGCTGTAAATTTAAACTTTCATATATTTTTTTATGTAAATTTAATAAATCCGGAGAATTAACACTAATATATAATACTCTGCTGCCAAACCTGTCAATATTACTTAGCTTTATATTAAAGGGCTTTATTTTTTTACATACTTCCACCACCCTTTCAATAAAAGTATCCTCATCCGGAAGTGCCGGAGGCGGAACCAAGGTAATGTGGGGCTCGGTAGTGAAAAATCTGAACTCGGCTCTAAGAATTTCGATTTTGTTTTTATAGTTTTTTGGTATGGGAATTCCGATGAAATATTTCATATAAATCCTTTCTATATCTTTTTGATTTTATTATATTTTTTATTTTAAAAAAATCAAGTATATATTATAATAAATATAGTTTGGTTATTTCCTTCATTTCCATATATATTAGTTTGCCGATTCTTATATGGTCAAATAATCGAGGGTATAATAAATGAATACTAAAAATATTAAACTGATAGAGGAAATCGTGGAAAGCATTGAACTTATTGAGTATTCGGAATTTTTTTTAAAATATATTGAAACGTGGGGACCTGCTGCTGGAATATTGCTTCCTACATTGGAAGCATTTTTTCCAATACTGCCGTTGGTGGGTTTTGTTATAATCAATGTTGCTGCATTTGGATTTTTCTTTGGATATTTGTATTCATGGATTGGAAATTGTTTAGGCTCTTTTCTTTT
>DAIMMU010000247.1:0-2567 GCA_036720515.1 Sedimentibacter sp. | reverse complement strand
TTTATTAAGTTTAAGATTTCCGCTGCTGCTGCTTCGAAAAGGTAGATCTGTAGAATAAGTAGAAAAAACCTTCCTGTCTACGGAAGGTTGCAGTAATCTATTCATAATCAGTGGGACATATTTATATAAAAAAAGAAAACACGTATGATTAAAATAAAGGGGGACGTTATATTTAAATGATACACGCGCTTTCTTTTTTTATATTATGTGAGGAATTGATTTTTTTATACATCAAAATATTGATTTTTTATAAATCAGATATGCTAAAATGAATTTTTATATAATTTGGAGAAACTGCACCCACCTATTTAAAACTTATTGAGTTTCAATTCTGCTTTGAATAAGTCTCCGTCAATGCTTATATCAAGCAATCCTTCCTGTACCTCCATTAAGCTTCCGGCAATTGCAAGCCCTAACCCATATCCCTCGGAGCTTCGTGACTCGTCGCCTCTTTTGAATCTTTCCATAAGCTCATCAACGGAAATGTTCAGTTCGTATGCTGATATATTTTTGAAGCTTACCGATACATAGTTTTCATCTTCGAAAATTACAATATACACCCTTGAGTCTTTTAAAGCATATTTGAAAATATTCGACAGAAGGTTCTCCATTACTCTGCTCAGGAGACGACCGTCAGCCTTGGCATATATTTTTTCATTAGATGCTGTTACTTTAAATGTTAAATTAGATTCATGAATTTTTTCATCCAATTCACCTAATACTTGCTCTATTAATGAATTAATGTGCACTTTCTCAAATTTTGGCTCAATACTACCGCTGGTTGCCTTGGCAGCTTCAAATAAATCTTCGGTTAGTTTTTTAAGTCTGTTTGATTTACGTTCTAAAACATCCAAATATTTCGGGGCATTTTGTGAAGTTAACCCTTCACGTTTCAGCAAATCAACATAGGATATGATGGATGTGAGGGGAGTTCTTATATCATGCGATACATTTGTTATCAATTCAGTTTTTTGCTTTTCACTTTTTACTTCATTTTGAACCGCTATTTTAAGTCCTGATGTTATTTCGTTAATATCTTCGGAAAGCTGTCTGAATTCTCCATTGCCGTCTAATTCTATTTTATATTCATAATCGCCATTTTTGGCTATCTGCAGCCCTTCCTGTATTTTCTGGAAGCTGGTTACTTTATTATAGATAAAATATACTGAACCAATTATAATTACGGCAATCAATACAGGGTTATCGGCAACGTAAACTGATGCTAAAATTATTAGTATTGCAGAACCTATTGTTTTATACATAAGAGGACCTGATGCCGCCATTTTTATTAATGCTTCGGCTGTCCCCGACAAAACTATATAAATTACCGTATGTTTGACAATCGTTCCTTTTTTTATATGTCTTGCAAGAGAAAGAATTAATATTAACAGAAATGAAGATACTGCAGCGGTTATAACCATCATTGCAAGTCTCATGAGATTTTCACTGGTATACCTGATATCCAGTACGTTATAAAATTCCATACTGCAAGCTGCTATAATTCCGGCTATAAGCAGCAAATTCAAATCCGCATATAAGCTGTCAAAGGATGTGAGATGAATTTCCTCGCTTCCTGCCGCTTTCCCTGTTGATGAAATGAGATATGATAAACAAAGTGCAGCCAAAATCAGGCATACCGTTATTACTGCGGTATTTCCAATCAAAATTTGCCTGTCTGAATTCCATTTGTTTACTCTGTATAAAAGTGCTTCATCCTCTAAAGCAGCATAAATTTTCATATTTTTATTGAAAGTATCCGACTCAAGGATATCAGTCAAGGGATCTGTAGCTCCGCTTCCGTTTTCGGGCTTTAATTCAATTCCTTTGTCATTTAAAATAATATGTGCATTCCGAAGCTGATAAAAATCTTGGATTGAATTACCTGTATTTGTTATTTCATTTTCTCCGTCTGTTGCATAATAAATATAGCCCTGGGGCATATTTAATTCACTGATTATTTTTTCGTAACCAGCCATGTCAGCACTTATTATTGATTCTTTGATTTCTTGTATTTCATGATATTTATCCTGAAAGAATAATTTTTTAGTATCCGAATTGTCCTCATAATTATTTTCAGCAATATAATTATTGTATAAATTTGTTAGCTGCCAATTATCCTGAATCTCTAATTTTTCTACAGTACCGCCGTTTAAAATATTTTCTTTGCTTTTATATACTCTCAATAAAAATTCAAGGCGATTTGCTGCATATCTAAGATCATTACTTATGGTGTTGCTTTCCATATAGCTTTTAACCGCAATGCTCTCATAATTCTTTACCTTCAAATATATATTCAAGGAAGAAGATACAGCTATCATCAGGAAAACTATCAGCAGCAAAAATGCCGATAGTTTTGTTATGTACTTTCCTTTAAATATCTTCCACTTTGTAACCAACACCCCACACCACCTTAAGGTATCTCGGATTTTTTGGATCAATCTCTATTTTCTCTCTTATTCTTCTTATGTGAACAGCCACTGTATTTTCCGGATTAAAGGATGGTTCGTTCCAAACATTTTCATATATTTGGTCTATTGAATAAACTACCCCCTTATTTTTTGTTAATA
>DAIMMU010000246.1:0-2572 GCA_036720515.1 Sedimentibacter sp. | reverse complement strand
TTCCATTTCTTTCCGTGAAAATATACTCTGCCATTTTAGGATTCCATCTTCTTGTTTGATGTCCAAAGTGAACCCCTGCTTCGAGCAATTTTTTCATACTGATAATTGCCATTATTTACCCTCCTTTTGTTTTACCTCCAGAAATGTCATATCATGAAAAAGACCGTTTCCGGCACAACTCTAAGCATGATCCAAATCTGTGCGTAATTAAGATTAGTATATCATAGCCAATTTTGTTTGGCAATATTTAATTGAAAAATATATACATATTTTTCATGAATTTTCATGAATATTATTCACTTTTTTTACATTTTTTATTTATGCAGGTTATTTTATTGTTTTTTAAAACCATCAAGTCCCCGCAATCGGGGCATTTCTCATTAGTTGGTTCAAACCAGGAAATGTATTTACATTCCGGATAATTGGAACAACCGAAAAATCTACGTCCTGCTTTTGAATACTTAACTACAATTTTTCCGCCACATCGCGGACAGGGCACGTCTATTGCCTTGATAATCGGCTTTGTATTCCTGCAATCAGGATAATTGGAGCATGCTAAAAACTCTCCGAATCTTCCCTTCCTCTTAAGCATCTTAGAGCCGCATTTTTCACATACTTCATCTGTTTCCTCAGCTGCTTCCCTGCCGTTTAACGGCTTTGTATTTTTACACTCCGGATAATTAGGGCAGGCAAGAAACTTCCCGTATCTACCGCTTTTAATGACCATGAAAGCACCACAGTTTTCACACTCTACATCGCTTACTTCATCCTTGATTTCAATTTCTTCCATTTCCTTTTCCGCAACGTCAAGTTCGGTTTTAAAGCCTTCGTAAAAGTTCGAAATTACACTGCGCCAATTAGTATTTCCGTTAGCCACATCATCCAAATGGTTTTCTAATTCTGCGGTGAATTTTTCATCAACAATTTTGGAAAAGTACTTCTCCATCATTTCAGTAACCAAAAAACCCATATCGGTTGGAAAAAGATATCCCTTTTCTTTAGCTACATATTCTCTTCCTGTAATTGTCGTTATAGTAGGAGCATATGTACTTGGTCTCCCAATTCCCTTTTCCTCCAAATCCTTTATGAGAGTTGCCTCTGTATAGCGTGCGGGAGGCTGGGTAAAATGCTGCTGCGGATCAACCTTTGATATTTCCAATATTTCGTTTATTTCCATTTCAGGAAACAGCTTATCATCTTTTTCATCAGTATATTTATATACGGTTTTATAACCGTCAAATGCAAGTATTTTACCGCTGCTTTCAAAAATATTGTCATTGTTATTTAGTAAAACCTTGGTAACATCATATTCGGCATCCGCCATCTGACAGGAAATAAATCTTTTCCAAATAAGACTGTACAGCTTATATTGGTCAGAATTAAGGCTGTCCTTAAGCTGTTCGGGAGTTCGAAATAATGAAGTAGGCCTTATCGCTTCATGGGCATCCTGTATTTTATTTTCATTTTTCTTACTCTTGGTATATACTCTGTGCTTATAATATTTTTCACCGTAATTTGATGATATAAATTCCTTAACACTTCCTATGGCTTCATCGGATAATCTAAACGAGTCGGTTCTTATGTATGTTACAAGACCAACACTTCCTTCACCCTTGACATTTACTCCTTCATAGAGCTGCTGAGCAACCATCATGGTTTTTTTGGAAGTAAAATTAAGCCGCCTGTTTGCTTCCTGCTGCAGAGAACTTGTTGTAAATGGAGCACTCGGCTTTGAGTAGCTCTTGGATTTTTCGATTTTCATGACAGTGATTTTTTCTGTATCGATACTTTCAAGTATTTTATTTATTTCATCTTGATTTTTAATTTTTACCTTGCTTAATTTATCATTTTTATAAAAACCGACATATTTTGCAATGAACTTTTTCCTTGATTTTTTAACCTCAAGCTCAAGAGTCCAATATTCTTCAGGCTCGAAATCCATTATTTCACGTTCTTTGTCTATTATCAGTTTTAACGCCACAGATTGCACTCTGCCTGCGCTTAAACCTTTTTTGATTTTTTTCCATAACAGAGGGCTTATATTATATCCCACCAATCTGTCTAAAACGCGTCTGGCTTGCTGTGCATCAACTAAGTCTATATTGATTTTACGCGGATTCTTACTGGCATTTCTAATTGCATCCTTTGTAATTTCATTAAATACAATTCTTATTTCCTTACTTTCATCCAAATTTAAAATTTTAGAAAGATGCCAAGATATAGCTTCTCCCTCACGGTCAGGGTCAGTTGCAAGAAATATATTATCTGCCTTTTTAGCTTCTTTTTTAAGCTCTTTGATTACATCTCCCTTTCCTCTGATTGTGATATAATTAGGTTCAAAATTATTATCTATGTCTATTCCGATTTTACTTTTGGGCAAATCACGTACATGCCCCACCGAAGCTTTAACTGTATAATTTTTACCTAAAAACTTACCTATTGTTTTAGCTTTGGCAGGTGATTCAACTATTAACAAATTTTTCATTTTTCCTCCATGTTTCGAGTAGGATATAATATCCATGCTTTACTCACCATATAATACAATTTTTTATTTGTCAATAGCTTATCATTT
>DAIMMU010000245.1:0-2583 GCA_036720515.1 Sedimentibacter sp. | reverse complement strand
CCCACAGCTTCAACCGATACTATATCATCTCCGTTAATTTTTACGGTTACGGTTACGTCACCGCCGTATCCCTGAGCCGAACCTGTCAGTGTCTGCTCGTCGGCTCTGTCTGCGTTGTTTGCATTTGCTCCGGTATTGTTATCGTCAAGCGCACCCTCTATTTCATCCTCCACATTATTAGCGTTATCTCCAATATTTCCGTTGTTTCCGGTGTTATTCTTATCATTGGTTGTACACGCAACCAGACTTATAAGCATTAATGCGCAAACTATCAATGCTATTTTTTTCATATTTACCCTCCATAATGATTATTATTTTTTATAGTATAACCAAAAAAAATTCAATAATTAAAAATTAAAAAATGAAAAATTTAATTGTATACAGCCGATCGTATTTTGTTCATATATTTTTGCTTGATAATTGCATAATATTTTAGTATAATTCAATAAAATGATTTGGAGGTAAACATGAAAGTTGTTGCATTTAACGGTAGTCCAAAAAAAGAAGGAAATACATATCACGCTATAAAAATCCTTGCGGAGCAATTAGAAAAAGAAAGTATTGAAGTTGAAATAATTCATGTGGGCAATAGCAATATACGCGGATGTACAGCATGCAATTCATGCTTTAAAACAAGAGATGAAAGATGTATTATTAATGATGATGTAAATGGATGGATTCAAAAGATGAAGGAAGCTGATGGTATAATTTTCGGCTCACCTGTTCATTTTTCGGATATTTCAGCTGAAATGAAAGCATTTTTAGACAGAGCAATATATGTCGGAAGTGCTAACAATTCATTGTACAGGCATAAGGTCGGAGTTGGTGTTACCGCGGTAAGACGCTCCGGAGGCGTTCCCGCATATAACCAGCTTAATAATTACATTGGCTATGGAGAAATGATAATGCCTACTTCAAACTATTGGAATGTTATTTACGGAAGAGCCCCGGGAGAAGCATTAAAAGACGACGAAGGTATGCAAATAATGCGTATACTTGGCAAAAACATGGCATGGCTTCTTAAATTAATTGAATTCGGCGAAGGTAAAATAGAAAAACCGGAAGTCGAAAGAAAGGTTTATACTAATTTTATAAGATGACCTAACCCCATTTTTCAGAGTTTTTTTTCTGAAAGATGGTTGGTAGGTCATTCGCAACGAATTCCCAATTTATGCGACCATAGGGAGCAAATAAATTGGTGAATGAGACTGAGAGATGACCTAACCCCATTTTTCAGAGTTTATGCGACCAAATGGAGCAAAAGAATTAGGAAATTAGACTTGGAGATAGCAATAAAAAGCGCGGATAACCGCGCTTTTATTTAGCCTTAATTGTACAGCTATTCATATCTGAGGGCATCGATAGGGTCTGATTTTGCTGCCTTTTTAGCAGGATAATACCCGAAAAATATTCCGATTATCATTGCAAAGGCAACCGCCAATAAAATGGAGCCCGGATTTACGACAATGGGTATTGAAATAATTGATCCTCCTATCATAACCAGGCCTATGCCCGTCATAGTTCCTACTATTCCTCCGATTGCGGAAAGTGTGGCTGACTCTATGAGGAACTGAAACAAAACATCCTTTGTTCTCGCACCAAGAGCTTTTTTAATGCCTATTTCTCTGGTTCTTTCCGTCACGGAAACCAGCATTATATTCATTATTCCAATTCCTCCAACCAAGAGCGATATTGCTGCTATAGCCGCAACCGCAACCGATAAGCCGCTTAAAACGCTCGTTACAGTCATTTGCTCTTCCTCAACGGTATAAAACATATAATTTTCCGGAGTCCTGTTTTTCAATCCGGCAATATAACTTATGATTTCATCGCCTACAGAGCTGATGGAATATTTATTATTTATAAAAATATCCAATCCGTAAAATCCGTAATAGGATGGATAAGGCATTGTATAAGGTATGTAACTGTCTTCATACATATTCTGTCCCTGCATCAGCGCCAACATAGGCGACTGTTCGTTTTCATAAACTCCGATAATAAGCAGGTCCTCCATATAATTGTCTAATTTAACCCTTATTGTCTTGCCTACCACATTTTCTTTGCCAAACAATTTTACCGCTGCATTTTGCTCCAATACAATAACCTTGCTTTTTCTGTCTATATCATTGCTGTTTATCATTCTGCCATAAAGCATTTTAACTTCTTGTACTTTATCATAGTCCGAATCAACACAGTCCATACTTAATTTTATAGTTTTCCTATTTACGGTAACATCGCTTCTTACAGATTCTGTTGGGCAAATATACGACAGCTTACCTTTAAACCTTTCCTTTATAAGCTTTAAGTCATCATTGTAAAAGAAGTCTGTCGACCTGAAATCTTCGACATTTCCAACATACAGCATAGCCCTGTTTTCGCCGACATTTTTATACAGGTCATCCATTACTCCCTTCATGCTGTCACCTATTGATACTATTGAAATAACCGAGCTTATGCCTATGATTATTCCAAGCATTGTGAGAAGAGAGCGCATTTTGTTCGATATAATAGATTGAAAAGCTATTTTAATATTTTCAAGCCAAATTATTTTCAACACCCTCTTTCCTTCTGTCTTCAATTATA
>DAIMMU010000244.1:0-2615 GCA_036720515.1 Sedimentibacter sp. | reverse complement strand
AGAAATGGGTTTATAGCTGACTATGTATAATTAAAGAAGAACACATAGAATAAAATCACATACATCAGTGTAAATATGCTTAGCAGAATTTGTCAAATTTCCTTGCATTTTCTTGCAAATTCAATTATAATACATTTATATCAAAAAATATAAAGTAAATATGAAAAAGGTAAAACTATTGAAAGATAGTGACACAAAACTATAGGGCCTAATGATTATACTAAGGCAGCCAGTTGCCATAAACTACATCCTGTATAAGTTTATATTAGTTTATATATAAGTTATTATATTTTATAAATTTATATATAAACATTTATATACAAGTATCAAAGAAGTATATAATTTATGGTTAATGTGTTTAACCATAAATTATATACTTTTTTATTTATTAACTATTTTATATTATCAATCCCCAGGAGGTTAAGATATGCCGAATGTAAATTTACAATTATTAAACAAAAGTTTAGACGGGCTCTGGCTCAGACAACAAACAACCATGGAAAACATAGCAAATTATTCTACACCCGGATACAAAAGTAAAATTGTCGATTTTGAAAATATTTTAAAAGCTAATTTAAAAGAAGCGTATGGAAAGACATCATCAGAAATAAAGGATGAAATTCAATCGGGAAATATTGTTATTCAAGAAAATGATAACCAATCAATGCGTTTGGATGGAAACAACGTGGATTTGGAAAAAGAAAATCTTCAGCTTGCCAAGACCCAGCTTCAATACATGTATACTGTAGCTGAGATTAATTCTTATTTTTCAAAATTGAAATCAGCAATTTCCGAGGGGAAAAAATAAAGAAGGAGAGTAAATATGTCTTTTTTACAATCACTTAATATAAGCGGCTCCGGGCTCACGGCACAAAGGCTCAGGATGGACGTCATATCTGAAAACATAGCAAATATAGATACCACAAGAACCGAAGAGGGCGGCCCCTACAGAAGGAAGATGGTTGTCCTTACAACTTCAAACGACTTTAAAAATATAATGGTAAAAAACTTAAAAGATTATGAACCAAGCAGAGTAGAAGTGGCAGAAATCATTGAGGACAATAGCGAGTTCAAGCTAACTTATAATCCCGAGCATCCCGATGCGGATGAAAATGGATATGTAAGCATGCCAAATGTGGATTCCCTGAAAGAAACAGTCGATATAATGGAAGCTT
Source organism: Sedimentibacter sp. (assembly GCA_036720515.1). Taxonomy (GTDB): domain Bacteria; phylum Bacillota; class Clostridia; order Tissierellales; family Sedimentibacteraceae; genus Sedimentibacter. The sequence continues at coordinate 1,440 of DAIMMU010000244.1, read as the reverse complement.
ACAGAGCATATCAGGCAAATATAACAGCACTTAACACAGCTAAGCAAATGGCTGTCAAAGCATTGGAAATAGGGAGGTAATCATGTTTATTGAACCGATTCAGCCGATTAAAGGAATGCAAATTAATGAATTAAATAAAGCTTCAAACGAAAAAAACAATGAGTTTTTGTTTAAATCAATATTCAATAATGCGATTGATAATTATAAGAATGCAGAGGCGGAAGTAAGCAAGGACATATACCAATTGGCTGCGGGAGAGACCGATGATTTGCATAATCTCATGATAAATACCCAAAAAGCACAAATTTCCCTGGACTTGGTTATACAACTCAGGAACAAAGCATTAGACGCATATAATGAAATAATGCGTATGGGAGTTTAGTAGATTCATATATTAGGAGCTATAAATGGCAGAGCAATTAAAGAAAATAAGGAACAGTGTCATTGAATTTTGGGGGAAATTAAGCGATAAGAAAAGAAAGATTGCAATAGGCGGACTTATTATGTTGTTCGTAACAGCATTATTAATTACTTTTCTGTTAAATTACAAAGAGTATACTGTTCTTTTCAAAAATATGGATGAAGCGGAAACCGTTGAAGTAATGCAGCAGCTTCAAAAAAACAATGTTGAATACAAATACCAAAATGATGGAACTATCCTTATACCAAAAAAACAAGAAAGCTTATTAAGAATGCAATTAGCCCAGGCAGGGTATCCAAGAACCGGTATAAATTATGATGTGTTCACGGAAAACATTGATTTTATGACTACGGATTATGAAAAACGCAAATATGAAATATTTCAGCTGCAGGAGAGACTTCAAAGCTCCATAGAAACTATTGAAGGTGTTGAAAGTGCAATAGTAACAATAAGTGTTCCGGAGGAAAAGAATTTCGCATGGGAAACCAATAAAAAAGAATCCACAGCCTCGGTTAAAATCAACCTAAAGACGGGATACTCCTTATCTTCATCTCAGGCAAACGGAATAATGCAGCTATTGGTGAAGAGCGTTGAAGGCTTGAAGGAAGAAAATGTAGCAATAATCGATACAAACGGTAACAGCTTAAAACTAAGCAATGAAATGCAGCAAACCAATATTATAAAATTAAAACTTGAAATAGAAAAAGAGTTTGAAAAAGAAACGGAAAGCGATGTAGCAGAATTTTTATCTAAAATTTACGGTCCTGAAAATGTAACCGTATCTGCAAAATGTACCATTAATTTTGATAAAAAAATAAGTGAAATTTTGCAATACTTGCCTGATGAAGAAACGAACTCAGGTACGCCGGTTGAAACACATAATGAAAGAGAAATTACAGGCCCGGGGGAAACTGTGGGAGGAATTCCGGGAACCGAAGCAAATGCGGAAATACCTACATATCCCGGAGTGGTGATAAACGGAGATGACATATTTTTTAGGGATTCAAGCACGATTAATT
>DAIMMU010000032.1:0-18088 GCA_036720515.1 Sedimentibacter sp. | reverse complement strand
TAGGTGATTGCGAAACTATTTTAAAAAAGTGAAATAAAGAAAATAAGACTTGCATTTGAATTATTTAAGAATTAACAGGTGATAATTTCCTTGCATTGAAGTATGTAACTATAAAAAGGGTACACAAAATAAAGGTATTAAATTCACAATTTAAAAATACCTAAGCAATCAATGGTTTTAAACTTCTGATGAATTGATGTTTATGTATCTTATCAGCAAGAACAACTGTAATTAGTTGTGTAATACCTGCTAGAAGCAAATCAGCATGAAGAGTTTTTTCATTTTGAGTTTTACGACCTGCAATACAGAAACTTTCTTTAAAATGATTTATTGATTGTTCTACAACAGAACGAATTTTATAGGTTTCTTCCCATTCGTTAGTTCCACGAATGGTGCCAGGGTAAGCACGTAAATCTTTTTCGGGATAAACATAAAACATTCTCCCGCTAGAAGAAGTAGTGCAGGGATTTTCACAATAGCATTGACGCTTATATTTCTTGTTTTCCTGTTTAACAAATTTTACTTTAGGGCAAGAAAACTTGTAACGAACCAATCCGTTTTTTCTTTTACAACTACCTTCTGGTTTCATAAGGAGTGAATGATCATGCGGACAACACGGAATACCATCTTCGTTTACAGGGCACTCTTCGTTCTTAAGTTTAGAACGAGAATTAAGAGGAATATATGCTTTTGAAAACTTAATATCCTGTAATAAAGATTTATATATTAAGCCACTATCAAAAGCAGCATCACCAATGAAAATATCAGGATTAATTAGAGGATGTTTTTTAAAGAAATCATTCAAAACAGGAATAACTGCTTTAGCGTCATGAAGAGATTTATCTTCATCAGGTGAATCAGATTTTTTATCAATAACAATATCAGGATGGGCATTTAGAAAATCTTTATTTAAAAAAGAGATATCTCTTACAATGCCAAGTCCATTGGTTACCAAGCCAAACTTGTAAACATAGCAAAAATGTCCATTGATATATAACTGTTTGATTTCCTGATTAGAAGAAGCATGTGAAGGCATAGAGCCATATGCAGCCTTGTAGGGATCATATGAATCATTAAGATTCATGGCTTTCTTGTATGATTTAAGTTGGCTGATAATTCGATTTGCAAACTTTGGATTATTTTCAGTGACATAAGCTTCAATGCCAGAGGTATCATAGATTGTCATAGAAGCTTTAAATTCATCAATTTGTTGGCATATTGGTTCGGTTACATCAACAAGATTATCGAACATATATTGTAAGTCCAAAATGAAATCTTGTTTAAAACGAGTAATTTTAGAAGCATCAGGAACCTTACTAAACCCGCAAAATTCTCTTAATTCTTTGGAATATTTAAGAAATATAATTAAAAGAGAATCTGTAGGAATAGAAAAAATACGTTGTAAAAGCAATGCCCAAATCATTGCATAAAGCGGATATTTTCTTGGTCTTCCTGTTGATGCATAAAAGTGTTCTATGAAAGAAATCGGAATAAACTTGTTGATATTAATGGTATCTTCCAGTAAGGAAAGAAATTGATATTTATCGTTTTCAAATTTTTCTTTGCAATCAGAAAAAATTTCTGCCAAAGAAAGCTGTTTATGTGTTATCATATACATGTAACTCCTTTCGAGGTTTTGGTGGATTTGTTTCTCAACAATTCAATTTTACCATAAATCAGTGAGGAGTTACAGTTTTTTTATACAAAAGAATCCCGTAATTTCACGGGTTGTGGCGTTTTGCAAACGCCTAATTAATAAAAGGTAAATGGAGGTGTTAAAATGAGTAAATTAAAATATAGAATCATACCTGAAGGAATGAATCAAGATATTTATATCCCGGTTTCTGCTGTTTTTATTGATTACGCGGATGTAAAAGCATGTAATCTGACAATGAAGGAAGCATGCGAAAAAATAGCAGCAACAATACCTGGACCTGCAGGATTAAATATGTTTGATATGACTGCCACCACAACAAACAGTAACGGATTGATGCTGGACGGAGGAATGGTCTGTATAGCAGCATCAGATTACGGTAAAATTAATAAAGACTTTGGATACCTTGAAATGGTGGAGTTGCCATATTCAGAAGAATTAATTAAAGAAGAACCTCATTTGAAACAATGGAATAAGTCATTTCCGGGAAGAAAACTTTATATGGGACCTGATCCAAACAAAAAAGCAATTCCTATACACAATGCTGTTTTAACAGGCAGAGCCGGAAACAACAATTCAGGTACCGAAATGATGCATTATATTAATATGGAAGAGCTTATTTTACCGATAACAGGCCAGCTAGAAATTATGAGAGACGGCAATGTTGAAATCGGCGGTACAGGTGGAGTTATTTCCGTAGGTATAGGAATGGTAGTTGGAGAAGAATTCGGTCGTATAGTTCCTCACAGACAATGGAAATGCGGTAAAACAGCTCATAATTCAAAGGAATATGCTCAAACATTAAAAAGTCATATCCCAATAATTGCTGCCGACAAAAAAGAATTAGCTAAATCAATAATAAAGGCATTGCAGGCTGGAATGATTCCCGGCAGAGATATAGGTGCATCACCTTCTGTATTGTCAGTTGCAAGACGCATGAAAATACAACCGGATTTTGAGAATATCGAAGAGAATGCTTATATTGAATTAGCAAGCGTAGGCTGCACTATGGAATGGATAAAAGAAGATGTTGCAGAGCTTACACCTGAAGAAATAGTAGAAAGAGCACATGAAATAATACCCGGAATTGACAACCCCAGAAGATATAAAGCATTAGATATTGTCCAGGTAAAATATGTAGAAGTATAATATAAAGACGAGTTAAATTTCTCGTCTTTTTAATAATGCATTTTACTTTACTATTTTAATGGTGTAAAGTATTAAATAAATTAGGAAGTATTAATAATGGAATAGGTTTGTGAAACGGAGTGATAATATGAATGATGCTAAAGTCATTGTACAGGTCGATAAAACAGTTGTTAAAATAGGCGGATTAGATATTAGAGGATTAAATATTCAGCAACTCGAGAAAATATTACAAGATAAATTAAAAAGTTTAATACGAATTATAGGTGTAACGGGCAACTCCATAGAAATGGATGTGTATGGTATTGAAGAGGATGACATATTGCGTGAAGAGGACGGCTTGATTAAGGCAGTAGCTCTTGCTGACGGTATAAAAATATCAGATGTAACTTCTCTTTCATCAGTTAAAAAAATAAAAAGTGTGGATATAAACGCGATACCTGATTATGCAGAAAATGAATGCAGAGGAGAAAGGTGGCAGACAATTGATTAATAAGGCAGTAATTATACCGACAGGAGATGAACTGAAATCAGGAATAGTATTGGATACCGACAGCCCCATGATTATGCAGGTTATACTAAGCATTAACAACAATTGCAATATTATAAGGAATAAACCTGTAAAAGATGCTGAAAGTGCAATTACGAATTGCATAAGAAGTTATGCAGAGCAAGATGTTGATTTAATTGTTCTTATAGGAGGTTCCGGCGGTGGTCATAGACATAGCTCTACATTGGGCAAGGATTTTACTCATTCATCTTTGGATTCGGTTCTTGATATAAAGCATACAACCGAACTGTATGGTAAGAATGGACATTTGTGGAGTAAAATTGTATGCGGAATTATAAATAAGACTGTTGTTATAAATGTTCCCGGTCCATATCAGGAAGCTCGTGCAGCAATAGAGGCATTTAAAAGAGCTTTTGAAGAAAACAAAGAAGATCTAAAGCTTATAAATGCCCGAATGGCAGAAGCAGTAAAGCTTCAGTACGGAACATGTTAATTCTTAAGTCAAGGTAATTATATGAGAGAAACAAAATTATTGGAAACTTTTTTATTAAAGACTAATTCAATGGATAACTGCGCAGTAGTTATCGGAGGTATCTGCACCGAAGGAAAAAAACAGGAAGCAATTGAAATCTTTTTGCAAATAAAAAATTTTTCTTTAGGTAAATCCAAGGATGAATTTTTGACAGATGTTATACTTGCAGATTCATTGAAAAAATTATCTCCTGAATGGATAGCTGTTTTAGGTGCTTCAATTCAAGTTGAAGGTATAGAAAAAGATTCTGGCGGAATAATTGGAAATCCGTTTGAAGAAAATCAGTCATCAGATGAAGAAATAGAGGAAGTATATCCTGGGCTATATATGCTTGCTATGCCCGGAGGACCGGGTGTTGTTTTTAAAGGTTCGTATTCGGATAGCCTTAAAGTAAAAGATTTTATAGTTGATAGAAAAGAAAAAGGTATTTTATGCAATGAAGACATTATTAGCAAATTAAATACTTTTACAAATCTATACATGGTAGTATATGATGGCAGTGGTTCTTCTAGCAATGGAGGAATTTATGTATCTGATAATTCCGGAAAATATTTTGAAATTATATAGGAAGGTGTATTAATAAAAAACCGTAGGCTGTAATTAACTGTATCCTATGGCTTTTTGTTGCAATAATACAACAAAAATGCACTAATGCAACGTCAAGATATATAAACATAATGCAAGAATAAGTTAAAAAAAGCTAAAATACATATAATTTCAATATATTTATCTTTAATTTAATGATTTTTTAAAGTTGGCACGAAATATGCTATTTCTATTAATGACATTATATATATCCTAATGGAGGGGGCATTAAATGATTGACTTAATTGAAAAAGAATTAGACCAACATGTGAGACCAATATTAAAAGAACACTATGGTGATATAAAGATCAGCGGCTATGAAAATGGAATTTTAGAAATAGAAATGTTAGGCAATTGCAGAAGTTGTCCTTCGGCTAAGTATACAGTCATAGATGTGGTAGAAGTCGAATTGAAAAAGCATATTCCGGAAATTGAACAAGTTATTTTAAGAGAAAGTATTAATGAAGATATGCTAAAACTTGCTAAAGACATATTAAATAATAAAGGAAATATTTAGGTCGGCTTAAAAACTATAAAAATTAATTATCAAATAGATTTTTAGAACTAATAAAGGAGATATAAGATGACTAAACGTAGGACTCAAACAATGGACGGTAATGCAGCTGCCGCATATGCAGCATATGCATTTACTGATGTTGCGGCTATTTACCCGATAACGCCATCGTCACCTATGGCAGGGCTGGTAGATGAATGGTCTGCAAAAGGGAAAAAAAATATTTTTGGAGAAACAGTCTTAGTAAAAGAAATGCAGTCTGAAGGAGGAGCTGCGGGCACAATGCACGGAGCATTACAGTCAGGTGCTCTTACAACAACATTTACAGCATCACAAGGGCTACTTTTGATGATTCCAAATATGTATAAAATAGCAGGTGAATTATTGCCCGCAGTATTTCATGTAAGTGCAAGATCCTTGGCATCTAACTCGCTGAGTATATTTGGAGATCACCAGGATGTTATGTCAACAAGACAAACAGGATTTACACTATTAGCATCAAGCAGTGTTCAACAGGCTATGGATTTAGGAGCTGTTGCACACCTGAGTGCCATTAAATCAAGGGTACCGGTCCTTCATTTCTTTGATGGTTTTAGGACATCCCATGAAGTGCAAAAAATTGAGATTTTAGAATATGATGAATTGTCAAAACTAATAGATTATGAAGCAGTTAAAGCATTCAGAGACAATGCATTAAGCCCAAACAATCCTGTTCTCCGCGGAACAACTCAAAATCCTGATATCTTTTTTCAATTGAGAGAGTCAATAAATAAATTCCATGAGGCAGTTCCTGGAATAATACAATCATATATGGATGAGATTAATAAGCTTACAGGAAAAAATTACAAACTGTTTAACTATTATGGGGATGAAAATGCAGAAAACATAATAGTGGCAATGGGATCAGGTTGTGAAACAATAAGTGAAGTAGTTGATTATTTAAATGCCAAGGGAGAAAAGGTCGGCTTACTGGAAGTACATCTTTACAGACCATTCTCATCAGACTTCATGCTTAATCAAATACCAAAAAGCGTTAAGAAAATAGCAGTGCTTGACAGAACCAAGGAACCCGGCTCTAATGGTGAACCTTTATATATTGACGTAAAAAATGCTTACTATGATGTTGAAAATGCTCCGTCAATTGTAGGGGGACGCTACGGATTAGGTTCTAAAGATTTTAAACCTGATGATGTTATGTCTGTTTTCAATAATTTAAAATCAGACAATCCAAAGAATGATTTCACTGTAAGTATTATTGATGATGTAAGTAACAAATCATTACCGCTAAGCGATGAAAGTATAGACCCTACACCAAAAGGAACTATTGCATGCAAGTTTTGGGGCCTCGGTTCTGACGGAACGGTTGGAGCTAATAAGTCAGCAATAAAAATAATCGGAGATAATACGGATTTTTATGCACAGGCATATTTTGAATATGATGCTAAGAAATCAGGCGGATTGACTATATCTCACATTAGATTCGGCACTTCCCCGATTAAAGAACCGTATTTAGTGAACAAGGCAGAATTCATAGCCTGTCACAATCAATCCTATGTAAATAAATACAACCTTTTGGAAGGAATTAAGAAGGGCGGCAAGTTTTTGCTAAACTGCATTTGGACTGAAGAAGAGTTAAACGAGCATTTGCCTGCAAGATTAAAACGTGATATTGCTAATAACTGCGTAGATTTTTATACAATAAATGCTGTGGAAATAGCTAAAAAAATAGGTCTTGGCGAAAGAATAAACATGATTATGCAGGCTGCCTTCTTTAAATTGGCTAATATTATTCCTACAGAAGATGTTTCGGTGTACTTAAAGAAAGAAGTAAATAAGTTATACGGCAATAAGGGTCAAAATATAGTTGATATGAATTGCCTTGCTATAGATAAAGGCTTTGAAAGCATTAATAAAATAAGCGTACCTGAACAATGGAAAAATACAGTAGATGAAGAAACTGATAGAAATCATAATGTTCCGGAATTTATTGAAAAAGTAATATTTACAATGAATAGGCAAGAAGGCGACAAGCTTCCGGTCAGTGCTTTTATCGGGCATGAAGACGGATCATTCCCATTAGGCGGAACCGCATGGGAAAAACGTGAAATTGCAATTGAAGTCCCGAGGTGGGATTCTTCGAAATGCATTCAATGCAACCAATGCTCATTTGTTTGCCCTCATGCGGTAATAAGACCAACACTTCTCTCAGACAAAGAATTAAAGAATGCACCTGAAGGTTTTGTGGCAGTTCAAGCTACCGGATACAAGGATAAGAGCTATCATCTTGCAATATCGGCTCTTGACTGTACAGGGTGTGGAATCTGTGTCAATGTATGCCCGGCAAAAGAAAAGGCTATAATGATGGGCAAGCTGGATTCTAACAGAGAACAATATGTAAAAGATTGGAGTTACGCTAATGATATTACTACAAAAGAAATTCCTGAAAATTACACAAAGACGGTAAAAGGAAGTCAGTTCCGAAGACCGTTAATAGAGTTTTCAGGTGCTTGCGCAGGTTGTGGGGAAACTCCGTATGCTAAACTTGTAACCCAAATGTTTGGGGACAGAATGATGATTTCAAATGCAGCCGGATGCTCGACAGTATGGGGAGGTTCACCATCTGTGTCATATACAACTAATGAATATGGGCATGGTCCTTCTTGGGGATTTTCATTATTTGAAGATAATGCCGAATATGGTTTTGGCATGTACCTGGGAGTTGAAAAAATTAGAAATGCTACTAAGCTAAAAGCATTAGATGCTATTGCTAATGGAGTAAAAAAACCAGTTAAAGAAGCATTGCAGGAATGGATTGATGGTTTTGGCATATCGGAAGGTACAAGAGAAAGAGCAGAAAAGCTAGAAAAAGTATTATTAAAAGAAAAAGAAGATAATGAACTGTTAGGTAAAATATATGATAACAGAGATTATTTTATAAAAAGATCACACTGGATATTCGGAGGAGACGGTTGGGCATATGACATTGGGTATGGTGGTCTTGATCACGTTCTGGCATCTGGAGAAAATATTAATGTTTTGGTATTTGATACGGAAGTTTATTCTAATACAGGCGGTCAGTCATCGAAGGCAACACCTACGGCTGCAATTGCTGAGTTCGCATCAAATGGGAAAAAAACCCGCAAGAAAGATTTAGGATTGATGGCAGTGAGCTATGGGTATGTATATGTGGCACAAATTGCAATGGGAGCAGATAAAAATCAGACTCTTAAAGCTATTATAGAAGCTGAAAATTATCCGGGGCCATCATTGATAATTGCATATTCTCCATGTGTAAATCACGGCATTAAAGCAGGTATGGGAAAAGCGCAAATGCAGCAAAAAAATGCGGTTGATTCTGGTTATTGGTCATTATACAGATTCAATCCAGAATTAATAAATGAGGGTAAAAATCCATTTATACTAGACTCGAAGGGACCTACAAAAGATTTTAAAGAGTTTTTGATGAGCGAAGTACGATATGCTTCATTATATAATGCATTTCCAGAAACGGCAGATAAGCTGTTTAAGAAAGCGGAAGAAGATGCGAAGTTTAGATATGAAAGGTATGTAAAAATGGCAAATGAAGATGCATATGCATTAAGTTAAGTTTATATTATTAAAGCTAGTTTTTTATTATATATAATGAAAAATAAATTCATAGAAATAGAATAAGATTTGAAAATACTGTTAATTAATGTAATTAAATTTAAATTGACGGGAAAGGCAGAGACATAGGATGCCACGTTATGGAAAGACTGGGGCCTTTTAATAACAATAATATGGAATAATTGTACTGGGGGTGAGTTACCTAGAAATTCTTCCAAATTATGAAGCGATAAAATTAGTATATAAAAATTAAGATAGAAATAAATTATGAAGGTTTTTTAAGTAAGAAACTTTTATGGCTATTTTAAGGAGAATATTTATAATGAATAAGAAAATAGAAACAAAAAGCATTGCTTTAAGCGGATTGCTTCTTTCAATGGGGATACTTTTGCCTATAATTTTCCACATATTTGGAATGACTGGGCCCATAGTACTTCCTATGCACATTCCAGTTTTGCTTGGTGGATTTTTACTGCCGACAAACATGGCTCTATTACTAGGTATTATTACACCTATACTAAGCGGAATGCTTACTGGAATGCCTGTAATGTTTCCAATGGCTGTTATTATGGCATTTGAACTTGGTATGTACGGTTTTACAGCTTCAATAGCAACGAGAAAGTTTAATATTTCAATTTTACCAGCACTTTTGATATCAATGATTAGCGGCAGGATAACGGCAGGATTTGTAGTGGCTCTATTGACACAATTCTTTGGTGTGAAGATGAATCCAATAATTTTTTTAAAGGAAGCTGTGATTACCGGAATTCCGGGAATTATCATTCAGCTAATATTTATTCCGTCTCTTGTTTATGCAATTAGAACATTTATTAAGAAACCTTCAATTAATGCTTAATATAGTATATTAAATTAGTATTTGCAGTGAAGCATATGAAAATCGGAATAAAATATTGCGGTGGATGTAATTCAAAGTATGACAGGATTGAGTTTGTCAATAAAATAATTAACATATATTCTGAAATCAATTTTGAACCAGTCATGGAACAAGTTTATTATGACTATATATTGATAATTAATGGATGCAGATGTGCTTGTGCTGGGCACCAAATGTTAAATACAAGTATAAAATTTTTTTATATTGTGCCGAGGATTTCGAATAAATAAATAAAAAATTAAAAGAAAACAAATATAAAGTATGAAATATTAATATTAATATAAAAATAAAATTCAAATAGTAGAATGTCTAGCTATATATGAATAATCGAATCTTTTGTGTTTAATTACAGATAGTAAGAAAATGACATGCCACCACAAATAATTTTATGTGTGTTAAAACAATCAATATTTATTTTTAGGAGAAATTTTTTTGTAATGATGAATAAGCCTTATGCAAATTTTTTGGAATCAGGCAGGAAGATGCTATTGGAAAACCCGTAATAACAGGACAAATCATAATTGTGGATGGAGGGCAATAATGCATTAATATTGCCATCTAAACGGCTCAACACCATCAATAACTGTAATGGTGCTAGCAAAATTATGTTATAAACCTTGCTTTCAGATGCAAGAAAAGCTAAAATTACATTAGAAAACAAGGTTGTTACACCGGAAGTAGAAAGAATTATAGAGGCAAACATTCTGTTAGCGGTATTGGTTTTGAAAGCGGCGCAATTGCTGTAGCACATGCTGTCCACAATGGATTAACCGCATTGGAGGAAACCCATCATTATTATCATAGTGAAAAGGTATCATTTGGAGTAGTGACACAATTAGTGCTGGAGAATGCAGGAGATGATGGAATAAAAGAGGTTATTGAGTTCTGTAAGGATGTAGGTTGCCAACCACATTATCAGATTTAGGCATAACTGATATCACGAGAGAAAAATTAATGAAGGTTGCAGTACTTGCGTGTGCTGAAGGCGAAACAATCCATAATATGCCTTTTGAAGTATCACCAGACAGTGTTTATAGCGCAATGGTTGTTGCAGATAAACTAGGAAAAACGTATTAAACTTTTGAAATTCGAATATGTATATTTAGATTATTAACAATCCCAAGTTAAAATAATAATTTTTACGTGAATTGCAAAAGTAAATGAGTATTGTCATAAAGTTGTTTCTTTTTCATAATCATTGCCTTCTTGGTGGTACACTTTAATTATGAAATATGGAATTTAGTTATGCAATAAAAATCTGGAATCTCTTGCACAGCTAAATTCCAGTTTCGACCCTCCACGCTGGAATTTACTTTTGCAATTCACTTAATTTTTTACTTAAGCATAAAATTTTTAACATTGTAAAATATTTTATATTATGTTAAAATTCAACTAAGCAGAAATACTTTTCATACATTAATTATTAGGGGTTGATTATGTGCTAAAAAAATATAAAGTAAGATGGCAAGAATACATGGACACGGGGGAACTGTCCGAAAATATGCGTCCTGAAATAGTGGAATCTTGGCACAGATGCGAAGCAATGAAGGTGGATCATTTAGGCGGAAGAGGAACAAAGGTTTCCGAAGAAGAGTCTGTAAGAAGTATAGCCAAGAAAAAGGAACTTATTGAAGTGTCAAGACCCATAATGGAAAACGTTTTTGAAATGGTGAAGAATACCAGCTACAGCGTAGTTTTGACAGATGAGCAAGGCGTAATAATTGATTTGATAATAAATAAGGACTTAGAGGAAAAACATGTTCTGTTAAATTTTGTTAAAGGATCAAAATGGGACGAGCAAAGTGTAGGTACAAATGCCATAGGAACTTGTCTTGCAATAGATAAGCCTATTCAGGTTATAGGTGCCGAACATTTTTGCGAATATCACCATAAATGGACATGCTCCGCTGCTCCCATTCACAACAACAGAGGAGAAATAATCGGCTGCTTTGATTTGTCGGGACGTGCCGAGGATGTTCAAACTCATACGTACGGCATTGCCGTTTCAAGCGCTAACTGTATCGAAAAACAGCTTATGATTTCAGAGTCATTTGAATTCCTTAATACAACCATGAATTCTATTATTGAAGGAATTATGGTCATTGATTATGATTTAAAGGTTATTAAAGTAAACGATAAGCTTCTTGATATGTTCCGTATGAACGAAGATACTATTTATAATATTGATATTAAAAAAATATTTGACGGCATAAATATTGAAGATATAGTATTGAATGATAAACAAAAGATGGATTTCTCGGATACCACAATTTCAATAGACAACCGGAAAATTGAATGCTCATTGCATATTTCGCCTATAATTATAAATGGTGAGGTTGCAGGTCTTGTGATGCTTATGAAAGAAGCAAAACAAGTAAGAAAGGAAGTCAGTAAATTGGCAGGTTTTAACGCCAATTATACATTTGACAGCATTATAACCGGAGATGTCAGGATGAAGGAGCTTATAAATACTGCCATAAAAATTTCCAAAACAAACTGTGCAGTATTAATAGAAGGCGAAAGCGGCACAGGCAAAGAATTATATGCCCAGTCGATACACAATGAAAGTCATAGAAAAAACGGACCTTTCATTGCTATTAATTGTTCAGCAATTCCAAAAGAACTATTTGAAAGTGAATTATTTGGTTATGAAAGCGGCTCTTTTACGGGTGCCGTTAAGGGGGGGAGACCGGGTAAATTTGAACTTGCTAACGGTGGAACCATATTTTTGGATGAAATAGGAGAAATTCCTTTGGAAGTTCAGCCAAAACTTTTGAGGGTACTTGATAATAATAAGGTTGTACGAATAGGAGGCACATATGAAAGAGAGTTGGACGTAAGGATTATTTCGGCAACAAACAGGGATTTAATCGATGAGGTGTCAAAAGGCTCCTTCAGGCAGGATCTTTACTTCAGGTTAAATGTTATAAATTTAAAGATCCCTCCGCTGAGAAAAAGAAAAAGTGACATAATCCAATTAGCAATGTACTTCCTTAACAGTCTCAATGAAGAATCTAATATAAGAAAAAACTTTACTAAAGAATTTGAAGAATATTTATTGGCACAGGAATGGAGCGGAAATGTGAGGGAGTTGAAAAATATTGTACAGAGGGCATACTATATATCGGACAGAGATTTAATAGATACCGTGCCAAACTCTCCGGTTTCGGAGCTAAGCTTTACGGAAGAAAGGAAAATTCCTGTCAGTACAGTAAAGCCGCTAAGCTTTAAGGATATTGAAAAGAATAGCATAATCCGTGCTCTTAGTGTTAACAAAGGCAATGTTATTAAAGCGGCAGAAGATTTGCACATAAGCAAGGCAACAATTTACAGGAAGATAAAAACATATTCCATTGATTTAAAATAAATAAAGAAATTAGCATAAAAAGTCTCAAGTTTCTCATATTGAGACTTTTTTATTATTTTTTAATAAAAATTATTCTCAATATGATACACGATTCTCATTTTGAGACGATTTAATTTTGCATATTTTGGTGATGAAAGCTTGATTTGATTGAAATTTAAATGCTAAATAAAGATTGTTCTATATTTTTAAGGCTTGGCATAAAAAATGCACTATACAAATATAAATAACAGTGAGAGGTGATGCTTTGGACAGGTTTGTTATTGAAATAGGCATGGGAACAGATTTCCATGGTCAGGATGTTACTAAGGCAGCGGTAAAAGCAGCCAAGGACGCCATATCCAAAAGCTGTCTGATAGGTCTTGAAGAGGTATGCGGTTTTACTCAGGACAACATTGATGAGAATGTATTGATCGATGTTACCATAGGAGTTACCCGGCCGGATGATGTTATTAAAGATGAGGTTGTTAAATGCTTTCCTGTAGGAAAGGTAAGCATCCGTACGGTGTACGGGGGATTAAAAACCGAAGGGCTTTATTTTTCAAACTTCGGGGATAAGGATGATTCAATCGAAGTAGCTGTTGCCAGTGTATCTGTAAAAATTAAAAAATGATGGGAGGTAATATTTTGAAGATCACTAATGAACAACTGAAAGAAATGTATTTGACAATGCTAAAGATTCGTAAATTTGAAACAAGTGCAATGGACCTGTTTGCAGAGGGAAAAATCCCGGGGTTTGTTCACCTGTACATAGGTGAAGAAGCTGTTGCAACAGGCGCATGTGCTAATTTGAGACAGGACGATTACATAACAAGCACCCACAGGGGACATGGCCATATTATCGCCAAAGGCGGAGACTTGAATAATATGATGGCTGAACTTTTCGGCAGAGAAGACGGGTATTGTAAAGGCAAAGGCGGCTCAATGCACATAGCAGATGCCACAAAAGGAATTTTGGGAGCGAACGGCATAGTTGGTGCAGGTCATAATATTGCGGTTGGTTCGGGCTTGGCTATTCAATATAAGAAAACCGACCAAGTTTGCATATGCTTCTTTGGGGATGCATCTACCAACCAGAGCACCTTCCATGAAGCCTTGAATTTATCAAGTGTTTGGAAGCTGCCGGTAATATTTGTGTGCGAAAATAACGGATATGGTATTTCGGTAAGTCAGGCAAGACATCAGGCTATAACGGATGTTTCGGTAAGAGCCTCCGCATATAATATGCCCGGCATTACGGTGGACGGGAATGATGTGTTTGCGGTGTATGAGGCTGTCGGTGAAGCGGTTGCAAGGGCAAGAAAAGGACAGGGACCTACGCTTATTGAATGCAAAACATACAGATGGAGAGGGCATTTTGAAGGAGATCCCACGGTATACAGACCGGAAGGGGAGTTGGAAGCATGGCTTAAAAAGGACCCTATTCCAAGGGTAGAAAAATTTTTCATAGACAACGGAATAATGAAAGAAGAAGAAATAAAGCAATTAAATAATGATGTTGAAAGAATGGTTGAAGAGGCAAAGGAATTTGCGGAAAATAGTCCTGTTCCGTCTTTAGAATCAGCTCTGAAAGATGTGTATTCCGATATAGTTGAGGAGGGAAGAATAAGATGAAAAATATGACATATGCTGAAGGAATTAGAGAAGCAATGCGTGTAAAAATAAAAGACGATCCAAATGTTTTGCTGTTTGGTGAGGATGTGGGAAAGTTCGGAGGCTGCTTTGGGGTTAGCGCCGGGTTATGGGAAGAATTCGGAGATGACAGAATCCGTGACACTCCTATTTCCGAAGGAGTAATAGTGGGAGCAGCGGTAGGCTCTGCCGCATGCGGATTAAAACCAATTGCCGAATTAATGTTTATAGATTTTATAACAGTCGGCATGGACCAGCTGATTAACCAAGCCGCAAAAATGAGATATATGTTCGGCGGTAAAATAAATCTTCCCATGGTTATAAGAGTTCCCGCGGGAGCGGGTATAGGAGCTGCAGCACAGCATTCACAATCTCTTGAAGCCTGGGTGACACACGTTCCCGGACTTAAGGTTGTATATCCCTCAAATGCACAGGATGCATACGGGCTGTTATTGACATCCATAGACGACCAAAACCCTGTAGTGTTTATTGAAAACAAGGTATTGTATTCAATGAAAAACGAAGTTGATGAAAATGAGTTAAAACCGATTCCTTTGGGGAAAGCAAGAATAGCCAAAGAAGGAACGGATGTAACAATTATCACATACGGCCGACAGGTTTATGATTCTCTGGAAGCTGCCAAAGCATTGGACAAGGAAGGAATTAATGCTGAAGTTATAGATCTCAGAACATTGTTCCCACTTGATAAAGAAACCATATTTGAATCCATAGAAAAAACTCATAAGGTTGTTTTAGTGAGCGAAGAATGCAAGAGAGGTGCGTATACGGGAGAAATTGCTGCAATAATAGCTGAAGAATACTTCTATGAATGCGATGCTCCTATTAAAAGAGTAGGTGCCTTAAATACACCCATACCATTTGCTACGGACCTTGAAAGCTACGTGGTACCAAACAGCAAAGATATAGAATTGGCTGTTAAATCATTGTTTTAAATAAACTGATGGGCAGCATCAATTTATATTGATGCTGCTATGATTATGCCTAAACCCTCTTTTCCGTGCTTTTTTCGGAAAAATGGATGGTAGGTCAAACGTAACGAGCTCCAAATTTATGCGACCGAAGGAGTAAATAAATTTGTTTGCAAAGACAGTGATTGGAGGGGTTAAAATGGCTTCTATCGGGATAATAGCAAATCCTGCTTCCGGAAAGGATATAAGAAGACTTGTATCCCATGCTACGGTTATTGATAATAATGAAAAAATCAATATAGTGGAAAGAATTATTTTGGGCGCTCAGGCATTAGGGGTTGAAAAGGTTTTTATAATGCCCGACTCATACAATATTGGATACAGGGTTGAAGACAAGCTTAAAAGCTTAAATGAGCTTAAATGTGAAATAAATGTAATCGATATGATGCGCTTTGACGGTATGGAGGATACTGTAAGGGCAGCTGAATATATGGAGAATCATGATGAAATAAAATGCGTGGTTACTCTTGGAGGGGACGGGACTAACAGAGCCGTTGCAAAGGCAATTAAAAACACTCCGATTATAACTGTTTCAACGGGAACAAACAATGTTTACCCCATTATGCTTGAAGGAACCATTGCCGGCATGGCTGCGGCGGCAGCAGCTTCAGGCCGCTTTGATAATAATATATTTGTAACTAAAGACAAGCGGATTGAAATATACAAGGATGGAAAGCTTATTGATATTGCACTTATAGATGCCGTAATATCAAAGGATGTGTTCATTGGCTCAAAAGCAATATGGGATATGGATACAATAGAAAAAATAATTGTAACGAGATGTCATCCGGCATCTATCGGCTTTTCATCATTGGCAGGGTGCAGAACGATTATTTATCCTGAAGATGACTTTGGAGCCTGTGTTGATATAAATTTAAACAGCGTAAGAATTAAAGCACCTATTGCCGCCGGAGTGGTGGAGAGCATATCTGCGGGGGAACCCTTAATTTTGGGATTCAATGATGATTATGAGCTTATTACTAAAAATAGAGGCACCATAGCCCTTGACGGAGAAAGGGAAGTTGAGTTTTCAAAGGAACAAAAATTTATTTTTAAAATTAGGCGTACGGGTCCATATCATGTAGATGTTATAAAAGTATTGGAAACCGCACAATTAAATGGATTCTTTATAGTATAGAATTTATGATATTTATAAGAGGAGGAAAAGATGGCTGAATTTGTATTAATGCCTAAAATGGGACTGACAATGACTGAAGGGTTCCTGACAAATTGGAGGAAATCAGAGGGAGATACAGTTTATAAAGGTGATGTATTGTTTGATGTGGAAACTGATAAATTAACTAATGAATTTGAAGCAAAGACATCGGGATTCTTAAGAAAAATACTGGTTAATGAAGAAACCGTAAAGATTCTTGTGCCTGTTGCTATTATCGGCACTGCGGATGAGGATATATCGGAATTGTTAAAACAGGCAGACGGAGGGGCTGAAGCAGCGCCGGAAAAAGAAGAGGCACCGATAAAAGAAGCAGTACCGACAGCCGCAAAAATTAAAGACAGAGTCAAAATTTCTCCAAGAGCGAAGAAAACCGCTCAGGAGCTGAATGTTGATTACAACATGGTGACAGGAACCGGTCCCGACGGTGCAATAACGGAGGACGATATCAGAAAGTTTGCAGAAGAAAAACCAAAAAATAAAATATCTCCCACAGCTGCCGTAGTAGCCCGACAGCTGAGTGTCGATACCGAAAAAATACATAAAGACACACGTATAATGAAGGAAGATGTGGTAAAGTACAAATTAGACGAAAATTTGACTAAATATGCAGATCCGCAGGAGTACAGATCTACCATGTCAACCATGAGAAAAGTGATTGCGCAAAGAATGCTTGAAAGTGTTCAGATATCCCCGACGGTATCATACAATATTAAAATTGATACCACTGCCCTGAAGAAATTAAGAGAAGAATTGAAGGATGAGGCTAAGGTATCGTACACCGATATTATGGTAAAAATAGTATCTAAGGCTTTGATGGATTTTCCTTTACTTAACAGTACGGTTGATGGTAATGTAATAGTTACAAGAAATTATGTAAATATGGGAGTTGCGGTCGCTCTGCCTGCGGGACTTTTGGTTCCGGTTGTCAAGTTTTCCAATGTAAAGGGTTTAAAAGATATTTCCAAAGAAATCAAGGACCTTGGAGAAAGGGCAAAAACAAACAAACTAACACCCGATGAGCTGACCGGAGGAACATTTACCATAAGCAATTTAGGTATGTTTGGAATTGAATCATTCACTCCCATAATAAATCAGCCGGAGGTTGCAATATTGGGTGTAAATGCAATTGTTCAGGAACCTGTTGCAATTAACGGTGAAATAGTAATAAAGCCAATGATGAATTTAAGTCTTACTGCAGACCACAGAGTGGTTGACGGAGCGGTTGCCGCAGAATTTATGTCAAAATTAAAAGAATACATGGAAAAGCCGGGATTGCTTTTGCTGTAGATGCAGCTTTGACTATGAGATGCCCTAACCCTATTTTTCCGACCGGAGGGAGAGAAAAATAGTGGTAGGTCATTCGTAACGAGCGCCAATTTTGTGCGACGTAAGGAGCAAACAAAATTGTGCAGCTTTGACTATGAGGAGGAAGTTTGAAACTAAAAGCGTAAGGATGGCTAATAAAAAAGGGTATAGCAAACAA
>DAIMMU010000243.1:0-2644 GCA_036720515.1 Sedimentibacter sp. | reverse complement strand
GCGGGAGTAATTGTGGTGATGGCTCTCATTGTCGGCATGATGAATGATTTGTTCATGGAGGTAAAATCGGTTTTTAACTTGTATTGATGAGGGATGAATATGTTGCTTGCGAAAATTATTTTTATAGCTGTAATAACTTTAATTTTAGGAATAACCATTTCCAAATTCAATTCTGAATTCAAAGTATATATAACAGTAATCTTCGGTATTGTTGTAATATTCATGCTTTTTAACGAGTTGAAAACATATCTTGAAGAAATAGTAAATTTGTTTGCTAAATATGACATAAAGACTGAATATTTCAGTACCATTTTAAAAATTGTGGGAATAGCATATATTTGTGATTTTATATCACTTTTGTGCAAGGATTTGGATTATGAATCAGTGGGGAAAAAGGTTGAAATTGCGGGAAAGCTTATAATTCTTATTTATTCCGTGGATATTATAAAAATATTTCTTGATCAAATTTTGCTTTTGGTTAACGGGTGATGAAATGAAAAAAATAGTATTGTTTACAATTGTAATCATTGCTTTATTTGCAAAAAACTGCATGGCTTCGACGATGGAAAATGCAATTGATGAAATTCCAACACAGGATATAGAGGATTACATAAACAGCAAAAATGAATATTTCAGAGAGAATAATATAAGGATACGGGATTTGATAAAAAATGCTTTTACCGGGAATTTAGACGTAAGTCTGAAGGATTATTTGTATTATGCGTTAGACAATGAGCAGAGTTATTTCAGGGACATTTTGAAAACAGGCACCAATGTGTTTATTATTTGCATTGTACTGACAATTATTAATTATTTTACAGACGAAACCAACAGTAAAGGTGTTTCGGATATTGTGGTTTTATTTTCCGTAATTATTATTTTTACAATTATTCTTAAGGATGTATTGAGCATCAAAGGTATGCTGAAAAGTGATTTTATGGATTTTAAAACAATTACGGAAGAAATCAATGCGGTGTTTATGGCGGCTATGCTTACCTTTGGGAAATTAAGCCTGCTGCAGTTTTTTCAGACATCACTTAATTATACTATCGGAATCAC
The DNA here is from genome assembly GCA_036720515.1 of Sedimentibacter sp. Lineage (GTDB taxonomy): Bacteria > Bacillota > Clostridia > Tissierellales > Sedimentibacteraceae > Sedimentibacter. The sequence goes on along the minus strand of DAIMMU010000243.1, from coordinate 1,585 downwards.
AACCCAGTTCATTTACAGCTTCACGGATATTATGACCGTTATTATGATAGCGGTAATTTTAACCAACAATATGAACAAGCTTATTAATGCCAAGCTTTTGTACAAAGCACTGAAGAAAGGCACCCTTTTAATTTTATCGGGTTATATGATTATTGTAGTCATAAATTTTTCTGTACAAGGATATATATTATATAAAACGGATAATATTTTTATAAGCTCAATAAAGGCATTATCACCCTCATCGCTGCCTGTTGTGGGAAATGCGGTAACATCATTTTTCGGTGTTTTTTTAAAAAGCCTGTTGATGATAAAGGATGTGCTTGGAATAGTAATTATAATTTTTATTTTATCATCTTTCGGGGGCTCGATAATAAAAATCAGTATAGCACTTATTGTGTATAAGGTGCTTGGGGTAATTACAGAACCTTTTAATGAAAATATATCCAAGCTGATTTATGAAATGGCTGATATGTTCTATATTTACCTTATATGCCTGATAACTCCTGTAATAATTGTGACTGTTTACTACTCGATAATAATAAATTATATGAATAACATTATAGGTTAACTATGAAAACAACAATTGTAAATACACTGATTTTAATATTAATTTTCAATTTAATAATGATAATATTTCCGGAAGGGAAGACGCAGAAATTTTGCAGGATATCTATTAAACTTTTAATCATGATTTTTATTTTGGATAATATATTTCTTAGTGGGAGCTTGAATATAAATTTGTTAAAAGCTGCGGATGTTCCTGTATATCAGAGAGAAATAAAAGTAAATTCTCCTGAAGTTATTGATTCCATAAACGAAACAAACTTCCCGGGAGAAGAGGTGGTTTCAAATATCACCTTAAGCTTCAACGAAGACATGGAAATAAGCGCAAGGGTAAACTTAAGAAGGCTCCCGGCAAATGATGAGATCAACAAATTGAAAGAAAACATAGCTGAAATTTTTCAACTTAACTCAGATAACATAGATTTTATAAACGGAGGATTATATGAATGATTTTATTAAAATGCTTAAAGAAAACAAAAAATTAGGCTATGCTGTCAATGTTTTTATATTATTGGTAATAATATCTTTAATATTAAAACTTGATTTTTCACCATTTTCAACGGAAGTCTCTCCAAGTTATCAGGAAAGTGAAGTTAAAACAGAAAGCTATGTTTATGCCTTAGAAAAAAGAATGGAGGAAATATTAGGTAAAATAGACAATATAAAAAGCGTTGATGTAATGATTTACACTAAAAAAACTCCTGTGTTGGAACCTGTTTATGATGAAAACATAAGCAATGAAACAAATATTGAATCCATGAGCGACGGTACTAAAAGAGAGGTGAACAGAGAGACAAAACAAAATAAAGTAATAATGGGAAGGGATAATTCAGTAGTGGAGCGGTATTACCAATATCCTGAAATATCCGGGGTGCTGATAGTGGTAAATTACAGCGGTAATAAAGATATTTACAGCATTCTTTTGAATTCTGTAAAAACTTTATTGGATATCAAATTAAATGATATTGAAATAGTAGTTATTAACTAAGGGGGTAATTATGATAATGAGAAAGGAAACATT
>DAIMMU010000242.1:0-2664 GCA_036720515.1 Sedimentibacter sp. | reverse complement strand
CATTGGTTGACAAACAAATTGCAGATCAGGCTAAAACTCACGGAATACCTGAAGATAAAGTTATATCCGACATTATGCTTACAAAAGCATTTGTTAAGAAGTTATTAGAGCCTAAGGATATTGGAGAAGTTGCTAAATTCTTATGCTCGGACACAGGAGATTATATTACAGGATCAATGTTTACAATTGACTGCGGCTGGACTGCATCTTAATGTTATTAAGGAGTGCGGCACAGCTGCACTCCCGATATAAAAAATAAAAAATGGAGGATATTATATGTTTGGAATTATTTTAGGATTAGTATTATTAATGTTTTTAGCATACAGGGGATATTCAATACTATGGGTTGCTCCGGTGTGTGCATTGGTTGTCGGATTAACAGGCGGACTTGATTTACTTGCAATGTACAAAGAAACTTATATGACAGGTCTTGCAGGTTATGTAAAATCTTGGTTCCCTGTATTTATGTTAGGTGCGATATTCGGCCATTTGATGGACTATACGGGAGCCGCAAAATCAATCGCTCACTGGTTAACTCAGAAATTAGGAGCAAAAAGAGCAATTATGGGCGTTGTTGTTGGCTGCGGCGTTTTGACATATGGCGGTATCAGCTTGTTCGTTGTTGTGTTTGCTATGTATCCTTTAGGACTTGAATTATTCAGAGAAGCAAATATTACAAGAAAATTACTTCCTGGTGCAATAGCTTTAGGTTCATTTACATTTACTATGACAGCTATCCCGGGAACACCTCAAATTCAAAATATTATTCCTACTAACTATTACGGAACAACTCCTACAGCAGCTCCAATAATGGGTATTGTTGCAGCAGCTTTAATGTTTGGATTAGGTATTTTGTGGTTACAATACAGAGAGAGAAAGTTTACTGCAGCAGGTGATGTGTTTACTGAACCTAAGAACAGAGAAGGTATTGATGTGGATTACTCCAATCTTCCAAATCCGTTCCTATCATTCTTACCTTTAATCACAGTTATTGTAACAATGAACTTCTTTGACTGGGATATAATTCTTGCTTTATTAGCCGGTATTATATTATCAATGTTAATCAGCTTTAACAAGTATAAAGGATTTACAAAATCAATCAGTAACGGTGCTGTAGGCTCCATAACAGCAATACTTAATACTGCGGCAGCAGTAGGTTTCGGTACAGTTGTTAAATCAGTACCCGGATTTGCGGTATTGACATCAGTATTGCTGAATGTACCGGGAACTCCATTAATATCCGAAGCAATCGCAGTTAACTTGTTGGCTGGTGCCACAGGTTCGGCATCAGGCGGTATGAGTATTGCTCTTGAAGCATTAGGAGAAAAATACATGGCAATTGCTGCTGAAACAGGAATAAGCCCCGCAGCATTCCACAGAGTTGCTTCCTTGGCATCAGGCGGTTTGGATACTCTTCCACACAACGGAGCAGTTTTAACATTATTGGCAGTTACAGGAATGACTCATAAGGATTCATATATTGATATCTGTATGACTTCACTTGTACTACCGATAGTTTCTTCCATACCGGCTATATTGTTAGGAAGTTTAGGTATTTACTAAAATTATACAATCGAATATAATAAAGATGTAGCAATGCTACATCTTTATTGTTGACAATACTTTGTTATTATTTAATCAATAGGAGGAAAAAATGAAATTAGAAGACATTAAGAAAATTGGAGTTGCCGGCGGAGGAACCATGGGCTCCGGAATTGCGCAAATATTTGCTCAAAATGGTTATGAAGTTGTTGTAACCGATATTGCGGAAAAGTTTTTGGAAAACACAAAAAGAATTATTTTATTAAACCAAAAAACTTTAATCAAAGAAGGCTTATTGACAGAAGAGCAAGCGGAAGAATCGTTGAAACATATATCCTTTTCAACAGACAAGAGTGTTTTTAAGGACGCAGATTTAATTATTGAAGCTATTATTGAAAAGATGGAAATTAAACAAGATTATTGGAAAGAAGTTGAAGGAATAGCACCTGAAACTTGTATTTTTGCAACTAATACTTCAGGATTAAGCATAAACGGAATATGCTCTAAATTAAATAACAAGGGCAGATTTATCGGAATGCACTGGTGGAACCCGCCACATATTATTCCTTTAATTGAATTAATTAAAAATGACGAAACTTCTGATGAAACTGTTCAGGTTTTAAAAGAATTGGTGGATAAAATAGGTAAAGAATCAGTAGTAGTATTAAAAGACGTAAATGGATTTATAGGAAACAGAATTCAATTTGCCGTATACAGAGAAGCTTTAAAAATTGTTGAAGAAGGTGTTGCAACTGTAGAAGACGTTGATAAAGCTATGAAATACGGTCCTGGATTCAGATATCCCGTACTTGGACCTTTTGAAACAGCTGACTTAGGCGGACTTGACACATTCTACTATATTTCATCCTATCTGTTCAATGATTTAAGTGATGTTAAACAACCTACAAAACTTCAGCAAGAAAAAATGGATAACAATACTCTTGGAGTGAAGACAGGCAAGGGTTGGTATGATTACTCCGACGGCAAGGGCGAACAAGCTATGGCAAGAAGAGATGAAAACTTCTTTAAAATGTTAAAGAATATCCACAATAAATAAAATAAAACGGTTTAGATAACTTGGGGACTCACCTTAAAGATGAGTCCCCATAAATTTGGGACATT
>DAIMMU010000241.1:0-2670 GCA_036720515.1 Sedimentibacter sp. | reverse complement strand
TATCCTTTGAATTTAAAATATAATATTTTGATTAATATTTTGCATCTTTCAAAATGGATCTTACCGTTACATTTCTCTTCTGCCTTCCATTGCTTTCATCAATGTTACTTCGTCAGCATATTCGATGTCTCCTCCTACGGGAATACCGTGGGCTATACGGGTTACCTTTATTCCCATGGGTTTTATGAGACGGCATATGTACACTGCGGTAGCTTCACCTTCAATGGTTGGATTTGTTGCAATAATAACTTCTTTTATGTCCGCATTCAATCTGATAATTAAGTTTTTAATATTTATTTCATCAGGTCCTATTCCGTCAAGGGGAGAAATTGTTCCATGAAGAACATGGTAAACTCCTTTATATTCCTTTGTACGCTCCATGGCTGCAATATCTCTTACATCCTCAACAACACAAATTGTTGAAAGATCTCTTTTTATGCTGCTGCAAATGCCGCACAGTTCTCCTTCCGTCAGGTTGCCGCATATTTTGCAATGTTTTGTGTTTTTCTTTGCATTGACGATTGCCTTTGCCAGCTCCACCACATCATTGCCCTTCATGTCCAATATGTGAAAGGCAAGACGCTGAGCAGATTTTCTGCCTATTCCCGGAAGTTTCGACAGTTCTTCTATAAGCTTTGTAATAGGCGTTGTGTAACTCTCCATTACATTAACCCTGGGATACTTACTCCGCCTGTTACTTTTTTCATTTCATTTTCCATCATTTCATCGGCTTTTCTGAAAGCTTCGTTAATAGCAGCCACAATCATATCCTCAAGCATTTCCACATCATCCTTGTCTACGACTTCCGGGTCTATTTTAACTTCCAACAATGCTTTCTTGCCGGTTACCTTAACTGAAACCGCTCCTCCTCCCGATGTTGCTTCCACTTCTTTTTGTTCAAGCTCTTTTTGCATATCTTCCATTTGTTTTTGCATTTTTTGAACCTGTTTCATCATATTGTTCATATTTCCGCCCCCGGGCATTCCCATGGGCATTTTTCTGCCTTTTGCCATTTCAATCCTCCTGTTTAAATTCTACTATTTCTCCAAATTCATTTTTTAAATCTTCATATACATCTTCAATTGTTGTTTTTGGTTTAACATATTTTACTTCGTTTTTTGTAATAAATTCTACTTCACAATTTTCATTCAGAAAGCTTTTAAGAATATCTTTGAATTTCTGTTTGTTTTTCGGTTGGTTTGCAGCGCTGATGTGGAAGGTAAACTTCGGATCAAATTCAAATACGGCTTTTTTATTTATTACCTCCGTTAGCTTAGACTCTCTTATTATAGCCTGCAGCCCTGCATTTTCACTTCTTATTTCTTTAAGAATAGTCTGCCACCCGTTTATTATGGAATTGAAAATTGCTTCATCGCTGCTTTCAAATTCCTTTTTCTTCAAAGGTTCATCCTTCTTAAATTCGATATTCTCATCTTTTCTTTTTTCTAAGCTGTCAGTTTTTTCGGTTTTTTCTATATATTTTTTGTTTTCCGAAATTTTATTTACCTTAGCAGGTTCGGTTTCTTGTGTCCTGATAAAGTTCTTCTGCTGATATGTTCCTTGCAGATTATTTTCTATGTTCTCTATCCTTTTAGCTAAAGCTTCTATGTTTACATAATTCACATTATGTAACATTTTTATAAGCTTTGTTTCTAAAAGAACCCTTGGATTTAATGCTCTCTTGCATTCTGACTGAGCCGTTGACAAATCCTCTATTATTTTTACTATTTCATCAACAGAAATTCTTTTGTTCAACGCTATAATTTCATCTGTTTCATCCTCAGATATTCTCATTAAGTTATCTGATGAATTTGTTGTTTTTATTATTAGCATATTCCTAAAACAAATAATTAATTCATCAAGGAAAAATGAAAGTTCCTTCCCGCTGTTTAAAATACTGCCAACCAAACTCATGGTTTTTTCTATATTTTTGTCAACAATTGCATCGGCTGCTTCCAAAACAACCTGGTAGTTGACTGTTCCCAACAAATTTATTACAGTTTCGTAATCAACTTTATCATCATTGAAGGAAACGCATCTGTCCAATATGCTCTGGGCATCTCTCATTGCGCCTTCCGAATTTGCCGCAATAAGTTTCAATGCCTTTTCTTCATACTTTATGTCTAACTCATCGCATATCTTTTTCATATTTTCTACAATAACATCGGCACTGATTCTTTTTAAATCAAATCGCTGGCATCTTGATAATATTGTAGCAGGTATCTTCTGAGGCTCGGTAGTTGCAAGTATGAATAAAAGGTGCTCCGGCGGTTCCTCCAATGTTTTTAACAACGCATTAAATGCGCCTTTTGACAGCATATGAACCTCATCGATTATATATACCTTGTACTTGCTTTTAACAGGCAGAAACTTTACTTTGTCCCTCAGTTCTCTTATATCATCAACGCCGTTATTTGATGCCGCATCCATTTCAATAACATCCATATTGGTTTCTTCCAATATACTTCTGCATGCTTCGCATTCATTGCATGGATTTCCTTCATGATTATTTAAGCAGTTAACGGCTCTTGCAAATATTTTAGCAGTGGATGTTTTTCCCGTGCCTCTGATGCCGCTGAAAATATAAGCATGGGCTATATTATTAGACATTATTTGATTTTTCAATGTCCTTGTCACATGCTCCTGACCTAAGACATCATCAAATATTTT
>DAIMMU010000240.1:0-2693 GCA_036720515.1 Sedimentibacter sp. | reverse complement strand
TTCTCTCTGAATATATTTCTGTAAACCATCCTCCAGGAAAATGAGAGTCTGTTCCAGAAAAGCTTGAATTTTTCAAGAAATATCCTTTTACCCTGCTTTGGTGATTCAGGCATCATGGATTCAGCGGGATTAATTTTTAGAATGCTTCTGATTCCCCAAAATCCCGAACCTATACAAAATAATAAAGATAAAAATACCGCTATAATAATTCTATTATAATAAACTTTAACAGTAAGTATGGGTATATTGAAAAATTCCAGGTACATGCTTGTCATTGCCCCTGAAGCCGCGGTTCCTATAATTGACCCCAAAGCTCCCCCTATAATTCCTACGGAAGCGGCATATTTCAGATAATGAGCGATTATTTCACCGTCCAAAAAACCTACGGCCTTTAAAACACCGATTGAAGTTCTGTCCTTTTTAACAATCCTTGAAAGCATTGTTGCAAGCATAATCCCGGCAAACAGCAAAAACACAATGGGTATTGACCCCGATACCTTGTCAAGACCGTTGATTTCTTCATTCAGCATACTGTTGCTTAGCTGTTCATCCCTGTCCAACACCCTGAGTACGCCATGTTTTTTAAGGTTATCCTCCAAAAAATCTTTTGTTTTGTTTATTTGTTCATGATTTTTAACCGTCAATACAGCTTCGTTGAAATATCCGCTCCCGGATATTTTTCTCAAATATTCTTCCTCAATAAAAACTACGCCAAAGCTGTTGGGGTCAGGCAGAAGCACCTGTTCGCTTTCCATCATATAAACATATTCGGGACTTGAGGCAATTGCAGAAACCTTTAATTTATGCTCCCTGCCATTTATATTAAGTTTTATTTCGTCACCCACATCAATTTTTCTTGCAACGGCAAACTGGTCAATAACAATTGCTTCTCTTTCGGAAAGGACTCTTCTTCCCTTTTTTAAATACAGTTTGTTTATTTTATCTTCATTTTTGTCAACAGATATTACTCTTACAGTTACTCTTTCATCATCATTGTCAGTAATTAACTTTGTATCAAAAGACAGCCGCAAATCAACTTCCTTTATATTTTCCTCACTGCTCAATTGTCTTTCCAGCCTTTCAGGAAGTGCTCCGGCAGTAACAAAAATATCTGCAAAATTAGTAGATTCATAATAATCATTCAGGGTATCCCTTAAATTCAAGGCAGAGTTTTTTACAGCGGTAAAAATGAAAATCCCCGTGATTATTATTGACAAAACAGCAATATATTGACCTTTTGTGTTTTTAATCATTCTGAAAAGTCTTTTATCAAGCTTTTTCATTACCATACGATCCTTTCAGGCTCAATCGGATTTTTATTTTCAATAATTTCAGTTATACCGCCGCTTCTCATTTTAATTACCTTGTCAGCCATTTGTGCAATGGGTGTATTGTGAGTAATTACAACTACAGTATTCTTATACTTTATATTTACATCTTTCAGAACCTTTAAGATGGATATTCCTGTTTCAAAATCAAGCGCACCCGTAGGCTCATCGCAAAGCAATATATCGGGGTTCTTTGCAACAGCCCTGGCTATGGCAACCCTCTGCTGCTCCCCGCCGCTCATTTGCGAAGGAAAATGATCCGCTCTGTCTCCAAGTCCCACCGCTTCCATTACTTCATCAATATCGGCTGAACTGTCGGTTATTTCCGCAACTAATTCCACATTTTCCTTAGCCGTAAGAGTAGACAAAAGATTATAGAACTGAAATACAAAACCGATTTTATATCTTCTATACATTGTAAGTTCTTTGTCGGTAAAACCTGTAATCATTTCATCATTAAAAAAAACACTGCCGCCTGTTGGTGCGTCCATTCCACCGATAATATTAAGCAGTGTGCTTTTTCCCGAGCCGCTTGGGCCTAATATTACAATGAATTCGCCCTTTTCCACACCGAAACTTACATTCTCCAAAGCCTTGACGGTTACTTCACCCATCTGATAATATTTACTTAAATTCTCAACCTTCAAAACTATTTTACTCATAATTCCCCCATTACTTTCCATCTATAATTCCATACAATACAATATTAATCAATTCTATAAATTCATCAGCCGCATCATTAAAATACTTTTCAAAACTATAAGGTGCATCCGTGAAATGATATAAATATTTATTTTGAATAACATTCTGTATACCTAATATAATTGATACGGCACTTTCAACCGAAACATTCTTTTTCAAAGGCAGACTCTTGATTATATGTGTGAAACTATCAATTCCGATTTGGGTGATTTCTTCATACTTTTGATTCAGTTCTCTGCCTAACTCTTTAGGGGTATTGTTAAATCCATTTATTATCAGCTTGTAACGCAACGGATTATCAATAAAAAACTCATATTTTATTTTAGTTAATTCCCTAATGATGGATATAAAATCTTTGTTGTCAATATCAATATTTTCATACTTATCAAGCATTTTATCAATGCAATCATTCACCAAAATCATATAAAGTTTACTTTTTGATCCAAAATAATGAAAAATCAGTCCTTTAGATACCCCTGCCCTATCACTTATCCTATCTGTACTCGCCATACTGTACCCATATTCGGCAAATTCTTCAAGACCTGCATCCATTATCTTATCTTTTTTCGTTACATCAAGCATTGCTCCCCTCCAAAAATGGCATTGACCAAGTAGTCAATATTATTATAATATATGCTGACTGCTTAGTCAATATATGCATTT
>DAIMMU010000031.1:0-18624 GCA_036720515.1 Sedimentibacter sp. | reverse complement strand
ACCCTTACGATTTTTTATATTACTCCATTTTGAATGTCCTGACATTTTTTCCTCCCTATTTCACTCATTATTCCGACGCGATATTTTATCATAATATTTTTACAGTTTCAATACCTTCCCGTCTTTTATCGAAAGATACGCTGCCTTTCCAACCGCAACTTCAGCCTTGCCGCTTGTAATTTCACTGACCAAGGCAGTAATTCTTTCCAAATTTTCATTTTCGGATATAAGCTTAAAAATAACCTGCTCTTCATAAATTTTTTCAACCACTATGAATTTATTTTTTAACAGCTCATTATCCATTTTACCTAAAAGGGTGTAATCTATTTTAAATTTTACATCATAAAACAGGGTTTTGTCTACTATTATTCCACTGTCTAATGCTATTTTTGCTCCCTTTGTATATGCCCTCACAAGACCTCCGGCACCTAATAGCGTACCTCCGAAATACCTTGTTACCACAACTGCCGTATTTCTTAAGTTTTCCTGCTTTATTACATTTAATATGGGCATTCCGGCAGTTCCCGTAGGTTCACCGGCGTCCGAATATCTTTGTATGTTTGAGTTTTTCCCTATTGCATAGGCATATACATTATGTGTTGCATCCTTGAATTCCTTCTTGATTCTATCAATGAATATCAATGCTTCTTCTTCGGTTTCAACAGGACATGAGGAGCCTATGAACCTTGATTTATTAATAATTATTTCATCTCTACCCTCTTTGTGGATAGATTTATAATTACTCATTCTTATCACCTTTTATAAAGCTTTGGTACTGTGCTTTTTCATTTTCATATAATAATGCATTCAATGTAACACAATCACCGCCAAACTCTACATTTTCGGTTACTCTGTTTTCATAAAGCCAATAGTAAGTTTTTAGCCGGTCATTAGGTATTTTTAAGGTGTAAAAGCTTTTTAAACCGTTAATCTTACCATCCACCGTTTCAAGCAGCAATTGGATATTGTATTTATACTTTGCCGAAATATAAATAATATCATTGGTTGATACGGCAATTGTTTTCTCATCTAAAATTTTATCCGCCTTATTATAAACTGTAAGAACAGGTATTTCCTTGTCTGTTATTTTTTCAATTAATTTAGTAGTTGTCTCCTTATGCACCGAAAGATTATCATCATTTATGTCAATAAGGTGAATTATTAAATCCGCATACTTTATTTCCTCCAATGTTCCTTTAAAAGCTTCAACAATTTGTGTTGGAAGCTTTTTGATAAATCCTACAGTATCGGAAAAAACAGCTCTTTTGCCTCCGGGCAGCCTTACTTTTCTCAGCTCCGTATCAAGAGTTGCAAAAAGCATGTCATGAGCGAAAACCTTCTTATTCTCCGCTTCTTCTTCCGAATATTCGCTATCCAACAATGCGTTCAGCAATGTTGATTTCCCTGCATTGGTATATCCTACAATGGATATTATAGGCACCTGGTCCTTCATTCTTTTCTTTCTTTTGGTTTCCCTTACCTTTCCCAATTCCTCCAATTGATTTTGAATATCGGTAATTTTTTCTTTTATTCTTCTTCTGTCAATTTCCAGCTTTTGCTCACCGGGTCCTCTTGTGCCTATTCCACCTCCTAATCTTGAAAGGTTTTTATTTGCTCCTATAAGTCTTGGTAAGCTGTATTTCAACTGAGCCAATTCTACCTGGAGCTGTCCTTCCTTGGTCAGTGCTCTCTGTGCAAATATATCAAGTATAAGACTGGTTCTGTCTATAATTTTTACTTCTGTAATCTCTTCAATATTTCTTATTTGGGAGCCGCTTAATTCATCATTGAATATTATAGTATCTATATCTAATTCTTTTACATAGTTTTTTATTTCCTCTGTTTTTCCCTGACCGGTATAAAATCTGTTATCGATACTTTGTCTGTTCTGAACAATGCATGAAACCACTTCTCCCCCTGCTGCTTCAACCAATTGCTCTAACTCTTCCATATCGTTTTCTTCCTGTATACCCGAAAGCTGCACTGCAACCAACAAACATCTTTCCTTATCCATTTTTCCTCCGTGCGTCTTTTATTTACATATATTACCCGCTATCATATACAATATAACATTTCAAATGTTTTTTTGCAATTACTCTTTGCATCTTAGCGACTTAAGCTTAAATGCAAATCTCACATTTATAATTTTTTCTCTATAATTTTTCAACTATTGATTTAACGCCCTTTCTATTATATAATATGTAAGATAATAAAATCTTTGACAATATTAGTTTTATTTGTGGTATACTAACTAATGCAACAAAGCGGAGGTATATATGTCAAAAGAAAAAAAGAATACTGAAATAAATGAAAATAATGCAAGCCCAAAGAATAGAGACAACAAAAAAAAGAGATTAGCTAAAAAGAAAAGAAAAGTCATTTTACGAGTGACACTGCTATTAGTTTTAGTAGCATTAATAATTGTTGGCGGCGCTGTTTTTGGAATGGTTATGGGCATAATAAAAAATGCACCCGAAATTGATGCTACAAACGTACTTACAACACTTACCGAAAGCTCGGTTATTGTTGATGAAAACGGAAATGTAATAGAGCAAATACATGACCCCAATGAAAACAGAGAAATAGTACCTCTCAGTCAAATACCCAAGCATTTGCAGAATGCTTTTATCGCAATCGAGGATCATCGTTTTGATGACCATTTCGGCATTGACATAAGGCGTATTGCAGGAGCTCTTCTGCACAATGTAAGAGAAGGTGACCCAACAGCACAAGGTGCCAGCACTATTACGCAGCAGTTGGTTAAAAATTTATATCTTACAAACGAAAAATCTTGGGAGAGAAAAATTAAAGAAATTTATTTGTCAATACAGGTGGAAAGAACACTATCAAAGGAACAGATACTTGAAAATTACCTTAACACCATTCCATTAGGTCAAAGTGCCTATGGTGTACAAACTGCGGCTTATACATATTTTTCAAAGGATGTAAGCCAGCTTACATTGGCAGAAAGCGCACTTTTAGCCGGTGCGGCAAAAAGTACGGTTTCATATGCCCCTTTTAATCGCTATAATTTGGAAGATATAAATGATATTCCCGAAGAAAATATTGTAGGATATGTATATATAGGCTCAGTTCAATATGCCTGCGTATACAATCAAAATGCAATTGACAGGCAGCATGTTATTTTAAAAAGAATGCTTGATTTAGAATTCATTTCTCAAGAAACATATGATCAAGCAATGGCGGAAGATATGCATATTGCATTAACTCCCGGTCAAACGAAAATAGAAGGCATTTCTTCAACACCAATGGATTATGTTAAAGAAAGGGTAATCGAAGATTTAATGGCTACTCAAAATATGACCTACGAGGATGCCGAAGGTTATCTGTATAAAGGCGGCTTGACTATAACTTCAACTATTGATGTTAATATACAAAAATCCTTGGAACAATCCTATGAGAACTTTCCGGTTTTATATTTAGGCGGTGAACCTTCGGAAAATAAACCCATTGCGCAGGATTGGAGATATTTTAAATGGTCGGGCGGTCAAGGTACCGGAATGCTTGATGCAGGATTAAATATCTTAAATGAAAGCGGTCAGCTTATATTTTTTGCTAAAGAAAATATTATGGATTCTGAAAACGGCATTTACCTGAATTCTGATGAGTACAGCATAGATATAAGCGGAAATTTGGTAATCAACTCCAAAAAATTTGATATTTATTCTTCCACTATCGATATTGTTGATGCCTATACAATTGATGAAAAAAAGAATTTTGTTTCTCATAGTATTGGTGCTCTGAATGTGGGAAACAATTATGAAATTGTTGAAAAAAAAGGAGCGAAGGGAACTTTTAAAATTCCGAAGATTTATTTGGATAAAAACCCCGGAATGTTTAATATAGGAAGTGACGGCGTATTAAGAATACCCGAAGGATATTTCTTCTATCAGGAAAAAGGCATTGTTCAGCCTCAGTCAGCATCTGTAATTATGGATTACAGAACAGGAAAAATAAAAGCAATGATAGGCGGCAGACAAATCGAAGGCAGCAAGACATTCAACAGAGCTGCGGATGCAGCCAGACAGCCTGGTTCTACAATTAAACCACTGTCTGTATATTTGCCGGCTCTCGATTTAGGATACTCTGCAGCTTATCCGATAGATGACATTCCAAGATACAGCGCGAAAGGCGACAGATGGCCAAAAAACTGGTATGAGCACAGGAGTATAAAATATTGGGGCATTACAACCCTTCGCAAATCAATAGAACAATCAATAAATACAAATGCGGTAACAATGCTTGAAACAATAGGGCTTGATGCGGCTATTAACTCATTGACAAAGTTAGGATTAATCAATCAAAATAACCCTGCCGATGATACATTTATATCTCCGCAGGAAGATGCTGCTTACAATGATGTGAATTTAGCATCTTTGGCACTCGGAGGGCTTACGAAAGGATTTTCTCCTTTGGGAATGACTGCCGCATATGGTGCGATTGCCAATGATGGTGTATATATAGAGCCTATAGTATATACCAAGGTAGTAAATTCCAAGGGAGAAACAATAATAGACAACATTCCTGAATCGCATGTTGTAGTGAGTCCGGAGGTTGCATCATTAATGAAGGATATTTTAAGAACAACCGTAAATCCGGGACTTTCCTACAGAGCAAAGCTTCCTGCCGAATTAGGAATTGATGTTGCGGGAAAAACCGGCACTACCCAAGCAAACGGGGACTTTTGGTTTGTAGGCTTCTCACCTTACTATGTCGGGGGAATTTGGGTTGGAAACGATAATGTACAGATGAAGCTGTCGGGTGACAGCGGCAACAACGCAAGGCTTTGGAGCGCAATAATGACTCCCATTCATCAAGGCTTGCCTCCTGCAACATTTACGAGAAATCCGAATTTAATACCTGTAAATGTATGCAAGCAGTCGGGAAAACTTCCGGGTGATCTTTGTGCACATGACCAGAGAGGAAGCCAGGTTATTACCGAATACTTTGTACCCGGAACTCAACCTACGGAAACCTGTGATGTACATGTTAAGGTTGAAGTGTGCACCGGTTCGAATATGCTGAAATCACAGTACTGCCCCGGTAATTTGGTAGAAGAAAGAGTTTTTGTAACCAGAGATCCTCTTTATGACCCCGATGCTAAAACAGCTAATTATGAAGCAAAAAAACTGTATCAGCAAATTTTAGAAGACAGGATAATATTTACTATAGAAGAAATTCAGCAAATTTATGCAGGTCAGGTAACATTTGATGAAAATAATCAAATAACACATGTTTTAGGCGTTGAAGTCGCAAACTTAGGTTCATCCGGTCTGATAACCGAAGACTATCAGTATCAGGTTCCTACCAAAATATGTACCTATCACACTAAGTGGCATTATGACCAGTGGATGGATGAAAGTCAGCAAGGTGAAGGAAACGAAGAGCATGGTCAAGGAGACAACGGCGACAGCGGTAACGAAAATGGCGACGGAGATGCTTTGGATGATATCATCAATGATTTAATTGATGAAATTGAAAGCTCCGATGAAGAACCGGAATCATCAATAGATGAAATATTGGAATCCGTAGAAAATTAAAGATGCCCTAACCCTATTTTTCTGACCGGAGGGAGAGAAAAATAGCGGTAGGTCATTCGCAACGAGTTCCCAATTTGTGCGACCATAGGGAGCAAATAAATTGGTGAACGAGACTGCGAGATGCCCTAACCCTATTTTTCAGAGTCCTACGAGATGCCCTAACCCTATTTTTCAGATTTATGCGACCATAGGGAGCAAATTCAGAATGACATATAACAAATAAAAAGAGTCCAGAACCTTTCTGAGCTCTTTTTATTTGTTTATTTATTCCCCTTAGGATTGAATACAACAGATGCAATATAGCCGAATATCAATGCTGCAGCCACTCCAGGGGCTGTTTTCGTTACACCCCCGCTTAATGCACCCATAAAGCCTTTTGAAGCCGCTTCCTCCATTGCTCCCTTGGCTAATGAATTGCCGAAGCCCAAAAGCGAAACCGTTGCTCCCGAATGACCTATTTCAACAAGCTTATCATACACCCCGAAAAATCCCAATACAGCTCCCGATACAACAAACAAAACCAATAAATAAGCATTATTTTTCTTAAATGTATCGATTATAATCTGACCTATGACACAAATGAAACCGCCTATAACAAAACTCATTATATAATTCATATTGCCTCCTAAACTTCAATACCCAAGCAATGAGCAATTCCGGGTATACTTTCTCCCTGAAGCGTTGCTGTGGGTGAATGAAGGGCACCTGTAGATGTAAACAGAAGTTTCTTTATTTCATTATTAAATAATTTTTTGTAAAAGTAGGAGCCGAATACCGCTGCGGAACACCCGCAGCCGCTTCCCCCCGCATGTACGTCCTGTTTTTTAATGTCAAAAATAATAGTGCCGCAGTCATCATATTTTGATTCAATACTTTTATTATCTTCGTTGAACATTCTATTTACTATACCTTTACCGATTGATCCTAAATCTCCGGTGACAATCATATCGTAATCAATGCCTGTATCCTGTAAGTGCCTGCTTAATGAGTCATAAGCAGCGGGAGCCATGGCTGCACCCATGTTATTTGCATCCTTTACACCTAAATCAACAATTTTACCGAAGGTAACATGTTTGATTTTTGGACCATTTCCGCTGTTTGAAAGCCATACTGCAGCCGAACCTGTCACTGTCCACTGTGCCGACATATGACGCTGTCCCCCCATCTCAAGAGGAAGTCTGTACTGCCTTTCAGCACTGCAGAAATGACTTGACGTAACACAAATTATATTTTCCGCAAATCCTCCGTCTATTATCAATGCGCCTAATCCCATTGTCAATGTCATGGTGGAGCAGGCGCCGTAAACGCCTATGTATGGCAATTCCAATTCTCTTGCCGCAAAAGAAGAGGAGGTTATTTGATTTAATAAGTCTCCTGAAATTAAAAGGTCTATATTTTCATTTATTAAATTATTTTTGCTTTGCAAATTCTCTACTGCTGTTTTTTGAAGCTTTAATTCGCATTTTTCCCAGGAATCCTCTCCCCACAAATCATCCTCAATTACCAAGTCAAATTTATCCTTAAGAGGTCCTTGGCCTTCCTTTGGTCCTACTATTGTAAATGTATCTCTTATTACCACATTGTCCTTAATTTTAAAGGTACTTCCGAGCTTTTTCATTTCATCCTCCTTACTTAAAAACCATACTTAACAGGCCTGCTATAAAAGAAGCCAAATATCCGAATATCAAGACAGGTCCCGCCAATTTAAAAGTATTGGCAGCTGTTCCTAAAACAAAGCCTTCTCTTTTATATTCCATAGCAGGAGAAACTACTGAATTTGCAAATCCCGTTATCGGTACCACCGTTCCGGCTCCCCCGATTTTACCAAGCTTGTCATACCAGCCCAATCCTGTTAAAAGTGCACTTATCCCAATTAATACGACCGATGTCATTGGTGATGCCTCATTATCTGATATGCCGAGCCATGCAACAAAGGAATCATTAATAATTTCTCCTACTACGCATATTGCTCCTCCAAAAATAAAAGCCATTATACAGTTTTTAAGCATTTTATTTTTAGGTGTAAACTCATCAACTACCTTTTTATAGTTGTCTTTACTATACTTCATATTTCCTCCCTCAGAGTCTATCGGTACAACCGGCTTAAATTATAATAAAACAGCGCTTTCTGGTATTTTCTTCAGTGATCTGTCTATACCGTTGCCGAAGTAAATAGCGGTTAAGCCAATAATCAATAATATAACCAATAAAAATATCTTTTTTTTCATATAAATCACCTCATAAGTATTATTTGCAAAAAAAAAAATTGAATACTAAAAAAAAGCACTAACAGTGCCTTTTTTATTATAAAATGTTAAGTTATGCCTTTTGTATCATTCTGAATCTTTAGTGAAGAATCTCAATTTGAGATACTTTGCTGTTCTCAGTATGTCAATTTTGCCATCGCTCATAGTTTTATTCATCGTCTTCTTGTTTTTCATCTAAAATTTCTTCGTTAATTATCTTTTGTTTTTTTTCACTGATTTTTTTTCTTAATATAACCTTTGTTCCAACATCCTTTTCCGATAAAATAACTAATTCATCCATAAAAGATTCCATAACGGAGAAACCCATTCCTGAACGTTCCTGCTCCGGACGCGTGGTAAACAACGGTTCTCTTGCTCTTTCCACATCTACAATTCCGCATCCGAAATCTTCCACAATTATTTCTACTACCTGCCCCTTGATCATGCACTTTATTTCTATTTCTCCGATTTCATCTTCATATGCATGTACCACTGCATTGGTAACTGCTTCGGACACAGCGGTTTTAATATCGGATATTTCGTTCATGGTTGGATTCAAACTTGAACAAAATGCTGCGACTGCAGCTCTTGTAAAGGATTCATTAACAGATAAGCTTGGTATTTTAATATATACATAATTATTATGCATTTTATCCCCCTATTTTATATTAATTATTTTTCCAATGCCGCTCATGTCTAAGATTTTTCTCACTTTATTGCTGGCATTCACTATTTCTATCACACCGTTACGCTTTCTAATGACTTTGTATCGGCCGATAACGAATCCGATACCTGAGCTGTCAATAAAATCAAGACCTTTAAAATCTATTACTAATTTATTAAACTTTTCGTTTTTAATTTTTTCATCAATCAATCCCCTTACTTCATCGGCGCTGTGGTGGTCCAAGTCGCCCTTGAGCTTGATTTTTAATACTTGCCCCGTTTCTATAAACTGAATATTCACAAAATCATCCTTTCTACATAATGTACAAGCTATTATACTACTATGGAAAAGATATTTCTCTGACTTATATTGCCGATTTTTGTCGATAATTAAGTAAATTTAGACTAAACTTCAAGGTAAGGAAACAAAAGAGAAAATTCCGAGCCTTTTCCCGGTGTACTTTTAACCTTTATTTTTCCTTTATGACCTAATACTATTATTTTGGCAATTGACAGCCCCAGTCCATGCCCGTTTATTTGCTTGCTTCTTGACTGCTCTGCCCTGTAAAGCCTTTCAAATATTTTATCTAAGTCATTCTTTTGAATTCCTATGCCTGTATCTTCTACCTTTATCACATAAAATTCATCCTGAATATATCCCGATACCATTATATATTCACCTTGCGGAGTATATTTCATTGCATTGTCAACCAAAATTCTTACCGCCTGCTTAATGCGCATCTTATCGCCGTAAATTGTTGCATCATGATAAAACTTAAAATATAGTTTGTGTTTTGTGTCAATCATTTTAGTTTCCTTTTCAATTTCATTCAGAACAGAAGAAATTGCAAAGTCTTCCTTTGTGAAATTGAGAGTGCTTTTATCGCTTCTTGCAATAAACAATAACTTTTCGATTAAATCCTGCATATTATCCGTTTCGTTTTTAATGGCTTCGATTGATTCTTCTAAAACGGACTTATCATTTTTTCCCCATCTGTCCAACATATTTACATAGCCCTTTATAACTGCTATGGGTGTTCTTAGTTCATGAGATGCATCCGAAACAAACTGCTGCTGAGTTTTATATCCGCCCTCTATTCTGTCCATCATTTCATTAAATGTTTGGGACAATTCCTTTAATTCATCCTGTGTTCCTTTTACGTCTAATCTGGTGTTTATGTTATTAACCGTGATTGTCTTTGTTATTTCAGTCATATTTTTTATGGGACCTATCAGCCTGTAGCTTGTGCTTGAAACTATCGGCGCAAAAAACATAAGACCTATGGCACCGGATATTAAAACTAAAAAGCTTATTCTCCATGCATCCTTTAACATATTTTCCATGGGATAGCTTATGTTCATGTAATAATAGGAGCCGTTGTTAGTAAAGCCTTCCGAATGAACATATTCATTATCATAAATTATTTTTTCCGCAATTACTATAATGCTGTCCGCATACCTGCCCCCTCTTCCCGTTGAAAAGAAAGTGTTCAGGTTTTCGTCAAATATTTCAAAGGAATTATAGCTTTCATTCCTTATGTCAATATTTTTAAAATCGGGAAAGCTTTCTATAATGTTTTCTGAATCTATTTTCACTGTGGATTCTTCAAACTTTCGCAGTTCAAATATTAAATTGCCTACCGCGGTCGTCAAAGCTACTGTCATTATTATTACAATGTAAAGTATTAAATATGTGGTGGAAATTTTAAATGCAATAGAAAATTTAAGTCTTTTTAAAAGACTTATCAACACCTTAACAATTACCCTAACGGGATATAGAATTAATTTTAAAAACGATTTAAGTATTTTCTTTAGCATATCAATTCCTTCAATCTCTGATAATGTAGCCTACTCCTCTTACTGTTTCGATAAAACTTACATTGTATTTCTGGTCTATCTTGCTTCTTATATATCTTATATATACATCTATAATATTGGTATCTCCAAAATAATCATATCCCCAAACATTGTCTAAAATCTTTTCCCTCGAAAGAACTATATTTTTGTTCCTCATCAGGTACTCCAATAATTCAAATTCTTTTTTTGTCAGCTCTATATTTTCATTGTCATACTCAACCTTATAATTATTTTTGGATAACTTTAATTTGCCGATTATTAACAAATCATCATTAATATTTTTAACATTTCTTCTTTTTAACAAAACCCTTATGCGTGCCAATAATTCTTCTACGGCAAATGGTTTTGTCATGTAATCGTCAGCACCTATGTCAAGCCCTGTTACCTTATCCGAAATATCGTCTTTTGCAGTGAGCATTATTATTGGTACATCGGATTGCTGTCTTAATCGTCTGCATACCTCAATGCCGCTTAATCCGGGAAGCATTAAATCAAGAATTATCAAATCCACATCAGGAGACTTTCCTTTTTCAAAACCCTCTCTGCCGTTGTTAGCTATATCAACATCATAGCCTTCATATTTTAATTCAAGCTCCAAAAATCGTGCTATTTTTTGTTCATCCTCGACTATCAGAATTTTTTTCTTTCCCATAATAACCTCGTTTTTGTTTTATTGTACTATTTCCTTCCTTATTTTTCAATAAGAAGAATTTTATTTGTCACCTTCGGGATGACACGATTATTCCTAACAAAGGCGTTAAATCTAAAATATCAGGTCGAAGACCTGATATTTATTCTATAATTATTTCACTTTCTGTTTCTTCTGTTTCTTCTGTTTTAACTTCACCGTCATCTTTAAAGATTTCTTCTGATTTAACTTTTATTTTGTCAACTGTTTCCTGTACATTCTTTTTGAAATCATCCACATTCAATTTTCTGTCCTTGTACACTTTAATTTTGCAGGAACAGATCACTGCCAATGCCAATACGAAAACTACAGCCCAAAATGCCATTCCAAACACGGCAATTACAATTACCAGCGGTACATTTAAAAGAGTGTCTCCGTCCTTACTCTTTATAGACATCTTCAGTGCCAAAAGCTTGTTTGCTATTGCCGTAAAGCCGCTATGATGCTTCTCGTTTTTTCTTCCCCTTTTCTTTTCAAGCTCTATAATGGATTTTATTAAATCTCCGTCATTTTTTTCAAGGGTGCTTTTAGCTTCCTCGTAGCTTACATTAACTCTGTTTCTAAGCTCATCAATTTGTTCCAATGTGACTTTCATAAGTCCTCCCATATAATTAATTTTTTTTTTTTTTGCTTATATATAAAATACCACCGCCGAATTAATTACAATTTAGGGATAAATTAAAATTCAATTAGAAATTGAAAAAGAATTCTAATGAACTAAAAAGTAGTATGTGAATATTTCAATATCAATACTGTATTTCTCATATTGCGGAAAGTATTAAAAACGATTGTAAAATTAATCAACTTGCCCCAAAGTTGCCCGGCAATTTGCCTCTGATAAAAACTTAACTTGATTTCTGCCTGCATCCTTTGCTTGGTATAAAGCTTTATCCGCAGTAGTGAATAAATTATGATATGCAGAATTAATATCCGGAACCGAAAAAGTACACCCTATGCTTACAGTAACATAACTTAACGGAGATTTTTCATGTGGAATTTTTAGGTCTTCTATTTTTTGCCTTAACATTTCAGCAGTCTTTATTGCATCTTCTTTACCTGCTTCCGATAACAGCACTATAAACTCCTCCCCGCCGTAACGTGCCACCATGTCGGTTGAACGGGATAATGAATTCTTAAGGACTTTTCCGATTTTAGTAAGACACTCATCACCCGCCATATGTCCATAAAAATCATTAAACCCTTTAAAATAATCAATATCTAAAAACAATAAAGCTATGGGTCTTTGATATCTTATGCATCGGCGCCATTCTCTTTCTATCATATGATTATATTTTCGCCTGTTCCATACTCCTGTTAAAGGATCTTTAAAGGAAAGTCTCATTAACGCTCGGTTTTTTCTTTCTAACTCAAGATTTTGGTTTTCTATTTTTTGATTAGATTCAGCCAAATCTTTAGTCCGTTGAAATACCAATTCATCTAAATGGGTATTAATTTCAGTCAATTTAGCAATCATAACTTCTTCTTTTTCCAAGGAATCAGAAAACCTCTTCAATATCAAAAAAGAATTTATAGAAGCAAAAATAAATTGCCCTATAGAAGTTAGATTTCCGATTTTTAGAAATGTTCGCAAAAATACAAGCTCATTGTTATTCATCCATGGGCTGAAAAAAACTATATCATTTATGCTGCTAATTAACAGCGCCAACACACCTAAACCGATAAACCAGCTGTCATCTTCCTTATTAATAAGTATTTTTGCAAATACACTCATTATATATATGATTACGCAAATACTCCATATCTGATATAGGAAGTTAGAAACCGTAAAGAATCTCGCAGGAGTGAGAATAACTATTAATGCAAAAATACCGCCAATTATTTGAGCTGTTTTGACTATATATCTATTAAAATATTCAGGGAAAATCGACACGAAAAACATCAGCATTATGGGTACCCCTAAATAGTAGGTTAACGTCAGTATCTTATGAGTAATTTCCCAGCTGAATTCGGGGAATAAATAGAAAAAGAAGCATTCTCCTCCAAACATAGTCCTTATTCCGATCAAAATACAAAACAATCCGAAGTACATCGTAGAACTGTCCTTTTTTCTTCTAAAGAAAAACAAAACAATGTGGTATGTCCCTATGCATATTAAACTTCCGAATATTGTAAATTCAAACACTATACTCTTAAGCTTCAGATCAATGATCTGACTTTCACCACCTAATTTTAAGCTTTCAGTCATTCCGCCGATTCGATGATGAAAATTAGAAACTTGAATTAAAATCTCATTTTCTCCTTGATGTGCATCAAAAAAAGAAACTTTAGTAAGATACTGAGGTATCACCGTATCCCTATCTATACCTACAGATCCGGCAGCTGCGATTAATTCTCCATTGACCCAAAGTTTATATGCGGTACGTAATCTTGGAATCTTTAAAGCTAATCTTTCATCTTCCTTGATTAAAAATGTCAGTCGATAGGTTGCGTAACCGTCTCCGGTATAAGTTCCCTCATTGGATGCATACTTGTTCCATGAGCCGGGAACATCAATATACCCTGCCATATGGGTTTCTGCTTCGCCCGGGCGAAGTAGGCGGTTCCAATAAAATTCCCATTGGCCGTCCAAAAGAACAACATCGTTTGCAAACTGTAATTGTGTTAAGTCTATGATTCCTGTCTCTGCCTTCGGATAGTGGTAGGATTTTAGTCCGGAGCATCCACCCAAAAGGGGTAATGTAATTATTATAATTACTATAAGTGCTTTTGAATTCCAACGTAATAGTCTTTCTTTAGTTGCTTCTGAGCTTGTCATGATTTCATTGTTTTCTTTTAACATTTTCTTTATCATTTCGTGTTTGTATTATCACACTTTCTATTAAACTAAATCATATACATAATTTTACCATTTCTTAGCTAACTCTTCAACAACCTTTTCCGAAATATACAAAACCTTCATGAATGGCACGCATATCACACAGCATATGTTTTCAAACTTGCGTGAATTCTTCGGGAATATTGCATTTCATTAAATTTATTATCCTTCTGATTCTATAGATTATTTTTATTTTCCATGATATAATATTTATGACTTCCCCGTCTCATAACTTGAACTGCATTATTCACAAGGAGCAATAATGGAAACTACAATTAAAAAATCCAAAAGTTTTAATCTTGCCTTAGACTTGGTTGAAGACGGCAAAGATATCCAAATAGAGAACTTAAAGAAAAATCAGCTTCCCCCAAATGTTACTTCAAAGATGCTGTATTCCGATATAGTAAAAATAGCATTGCCTTCTGTTGTCGAACTTACATTAACTCAGCTTGCCTCCATGGTTGATTTAATGATGGTCGGAGGCCTTGGAGCATGGGCTCTGACTTCAGTGGGGCTTACAGTGCAGCCTAAATTTCTTCTTATGACACTGTTCATGGCATTGAATGTAGGTGCTACCGCCATGGTAGCAAGATATAAGGGCGCAGGAATGCCTGATAAAGCAAATTTGGTACTAAGGCAAGCAATTATGCTGACCTTGATTATTTCGGCAATATCTTCAGTAA
Source organism: Sedimentibacter sp. (assembly GCA_036720515.1). GTDB lineage: Bacteria > Bacillota > Clostridia > Tissierellales > Sedimentibacteraceae > Sedimentibacter. The sequence continues at coordinate 4,090 of DAIMMU010000031.1, read as the reverse complement.
TAGGATATATTTACGCTGAAAAACTTGTTGTTTTTATGGGTGCTTCCGATTCGGAAACATTGGCGGGAGGCACTGCTTACCTGAAAATCCAGATGATCGGATTTACATTCATGGCATTGACTTCAACAATTACCGCAACCTTAAGAGGTGTGGGAAATTCAAGAACTGCATTGATATATAATCTTACTGCAAATATTGTTAATGTAATTTTTAATTATTTATTAATTGGAGGGCATTTCGGATTCCCCCGCATGGAAGTTGCGGGTGCTTCATTAGCAACAATAATAGGTCAATTTGTAGCATTCATATTCGCATTTGTATATATTATGAAGGGTGACCAATACTTACATCTTCGGTTTCGAGACGGATTTAAGCCGGATTTGCAATCTTTGAAACAAATAGTGACTATAGGTACGCCCGCCATGTTAGAACAGCTTTTAATGCGTGCCGGAGTTATAATATATGTAAAAACCATTGCGAAGCTTGGAACCGTTGCATATGCAGTCCACCAGGTATGTATGAACATTCAGGCACTGTCTTTTATGAACGGTCAGGGATTTGCGGTGTCGACTACATCTCTGACAGGACAAAGTCTCGGAAAAAACCGCCCGGATATGGCGCATGCCTACAATCACAGAACACGAATACTCGGAATGTCTGTTTCGATTGTATTAGGAATAATCTTTATTTTCGGCGGAGGAAAAATAGTTTCGCTGTACAATGATAATCCCGACATAATTTCTCAAGGAGCAAAAATAATGATGTTTGTTGGCTTTACACAGCCGCTTCAGTCTTCTCAGTTTATTTTGGCGGGTGCTTTAAGGGGTGCCGGAGATACAAGGGCTACCGCAATAATAACCTTTATAACAGTATTGCTTGTAAGACCGTTTTTAGCTATGTATTTAATAAATCAATGGAATATGGGACTTGAAGGTGCTTGGCTTGCCTTTATAGCAGACCAGGCATTAAGGTCGGCACTTGTACTCCTGAGATACAATTCGGGAAAGTGGAAAAGTATAAGCATCTAAGAACAAAATTAAAAAAGATTCATATCTGTCGAAACGTAGAAATGAATCTTTTTTTAAATTATTTGTCTTCCTTGATTAAAATACGCAGCGCTTCTATTGCTGTCATAATTGCAGCTTCGGTATCATGCTCCTGCGGGTCATCTAAACCTAATCTCCTTCGTTCCTGATTTGCTACCACATTAAATATTGAACCTGCTCTTACCCCTCTGTAAGCTGCAACAATAAATAATGCCGCCGATTCCATTTCCGAAGCTAATGCACCCATTTTCATCCATGCATCCCACTTGCTTGTCAATTCATAGCCAACAGGCTTTGTTTCGGGTGAATGCTGTCCGTAAAATGAATCCTTACACTGAACAACTCCCGCATGATATTTTTTATGTAGATTTTCTGCGGCTTTGATAAGTGCATTGGCAATTCTAAAGTCGGCAACCGCCGGAAACTCTATGGGTGAATATTCCCTGCTTGTTCCTTCCATTCTTATTGCTCCCGTGGCGATTACCAAATCTCCGCCCATAACATCGACATTCATTCCACCGCAGGTACCTACCCTGATAAATGTATCCGCGCCTATGTTTGCCAATTCCTCCATTGCTATTGCGGCAGAAGGACCGCCTATTCCTGTTGATGTTACACTTACCTTCACTCCGTCAAGATATCCTGTATATGTTACATATTCCCTGTTGTCTGCAACTAATACGGGATTATCGAAATATTTTGCAATTTTAACGCACCTTTTGGGATCCCCGGGCAATATTACATATTTGCCCACATCTCCTTCTTTCATATTTATATGATATTGAACATCCGAATATACTGTGCCCATTACTGCCTCCATTAATTTATTATAACTATATCTTATATAAAACATCGGTAAATTTCAATACAATATTTTTGTATTCAACCAAAGAAAAAAAGGCTATGCTAAATTGCATATGCCTCTTTTTTTATTATACTAATTGAGGTGAGTCATTTTCTCTGTTTTTAATCTTATCTAAAATTATACTGCTTATTTCATCAATGCTCATGGACCCTATATCACCTTTTTGTCTTTCCCTTACTGAAACAGTGCTGCTTTCAACTTCTTTTTCACCCACAACAAGCATGTAAGGAACTTTTTCCATTTGAGCTTCTCTTATTTTATAACCTATTTTTTCCGCTCTTCCGTCTAATTCAACCTTTATATTAAGTGCTTCAAGCTGAGCTTTAACCTCTTTTGCATAATCCATGAATTTATCGGAAATCGGAAGAATTTTTGCATGTACAGGTGCAAGCCATGTTGGAAATGCCCCTGCATATTGCTCAATAAGAATTCCAAAGAATCTTTCAATACTTCCGTATGCAGTTCTGTGAATCATTATAGGTCTGTGTTTCTGTCCGTCAGCTCCTATATATTCCATTTCAAAACGCTGAGGAAGCTGGTAATCTAACTGAATAGTTCCGCACTGCCAAGTCCTTCCTATACAGTCAGTTAAGTGGAAATCTATTTTAGGACCGTAGAAGGCTCCGTCACCCTCATTGATTACATAATCTAAATTCAGTTCTTCCAATGCTGCTTTTAATGATGCTTCTGCTAAATCCCAGTCCTTAATTTCTCCCAAAAACTTTTCCGGTCTTGTTGAAAGCTCCAATTTGTAGGAGAATCCAAACTGCTTATAAATATCATCAATTAAGTTTATAACACCCTTAATTTCATCCTTTATCTGCTCAGGCAGTATATATAAATGCGCATCGTCCTGTGTAAATGCTCTTACACGCATTAAGCCGTGCAAAGCACCGGAAAGTTCGTGTCTGTGAACTCTTCCCGCTTCCGCAACTCTCATGGGAAAATCCTTATATGAATGCATGGAGTTTTTATATACTAAAATTCCTCCCGGGCAGTTCATAGGTTTGATGGCAAAGTCCTGCTCGTCTATTGAAGTAGTATACATATTTTCTCTATAGTTGTACCAATGTCCTGATACTTCCCATAGATGCTGATTTAATATTAATGGAGTTTCTATTTCAACATAGCCTGCTTTTCTATGCTTTTCTCTCCAATATTTCATCAGTTCATTTTTAACTTCAACACCCTTTGGAAGGAAGAACGGAAATCCGGGACCTTCTTCCGACATGAAGAATAAATCTAATTCCCTTCCAAGCTTTCTATGGTCTCGTCTTTTTGCTTCTTCAAGCATTTTCAGGTAATCTTCCAAGTCTTTTGCTTTTTCAAATGATATGCCGTAAATACGCTGGAGCATCTTATTGTTTTCATTTCCTCTCCAATAAGCACCGGCAATGCTTAGAAGCTTAATAGCTTTCGGTTTTTTTGTATTTTCAAGGTGAGGTCCCGCACACAGGTCAACGAAATCAGCTTGCTTGTAGAATGAAATTACCGCATCCTCAGGCAGGTCTTGAATCAGCTCAACCTTGTAAGGCTCCTGCTTTTCCTCCATAAGCCTGATAGCTTCACTTCTTGGAAGCTCAAATCGTTCAAGCTCGAGTCCTTCTTTTATTATCTTCTTCATTTCCGCTTCGATTTTTTCAAAATCTTCTTGTACAAATCTGTGCTCTAAATCAATATCATAATAAAACCCATTGTCAATTGCAGGTCCTATTGCAAGCTTTGCATCAGGCCATATTCTTTTTATTGCATGAGCCATTATATGAGATGATGTATGCCAGAAAACATCCTTGCCTTCCTTATCCTCAAATTTCAGGAATTTAATTTTGCCGTCTTCATTCAATGTATTTTGAAGTCCGATTGTTACACCGTTATAAACAGCTCCCACCACATTTCTTGCAAGACCTTCGCTGATGCTTTTGGCAACTTCTAAAGCTTTAATTCCTTTTTCATATTCTCTGACGCTGTTGTCAGGAAGTGTAATTTTTATCATATCTATTCCTCCTTATAATACAAAAATCTCGTCCTAAACATATGTTTAAGGACGAGACAGATCGTGGTTCCACCTTATTTGCTTCTCAAAGGATTTAAGGCATCCATACCAAGACATTACATCATACAGACTTTCTGTCTTAACTCCGGATTAGTTTTCAAACAGTCATACATGGGAACTTCCACC
>DAIMMU010000239.1:0-2729 GCA_036720515.1 Sedimentibacter sp. | reverse complement strand
AAGCTTGGTATAGTAAAATCGAAAGGATTTTCCTTTTCATTTTTCTTTTCGTCTTTTCCCGTTTTTTCCGTTCCGTCAGGCTTTTTATTAGTGCTGCTTTCTCCAAAACCTGTTGCAATAACGGTAATTTTAACCATATCTCCAATAGATTCGTCAATATTTGCTCCAAATATAATATTTGCTTCCGGATCAGCCGCTTCTTCAATAAGCTTAGCTGCTTCGTTAACTTCATGGATTCCCATATTAATTCCACCGGTAATATTGAGTAACACACCTCTTGCCCCGTTGATAGATGTTTCCAAAAGCGGACTTTGAATTGCTTGTTTTACAGCATTTAATCCTCTGTTTTCCCCTGTTGCCTGACCGATACCCATATGGGCAAGACCTTGTCCCGACATTATTGTTTCAACGTCGGCAAAATCAAGGTTCATAATTGCCGGGATTGCAATTAAATCGGATATACCCTGTATACCTTGTCTCAGCACATCATCCGCAAGAGAAAATGCTTCTAACATTGTTGTTTTTTTGTCGGAAATTTCTAATAGCTTATCATTGGGAATAACAACTAAAGTATCAATGCTGTCCTTTAGCTTCTTAAGCCCCGTTTCGGCATTTTTCATTCTGTTTCTGCCTTCAAACATGAAAGGCTTTGTAACAACCGCAACCGTAAGTATTCCCATGGATTTAGCAATATTTGCAATAAACGGAGCAGCACCTGTTCCTGTTCCGCCGCCCATACCCGCAGTTATGAAGACCATATCTGCGCCTTCTACCAATTCTGCTATATCCTGCTTATTTTCCTCTGCGGCTTTTTCGCCTATTTCCGGTTTGGAGCCTGCTCCTAATCCGTTCGTTAGTTTTTCCCCGATTTGAAATTTAATTTCTGCTTTAGAATTGCTTAATGCCTGCTTGTCCGTATTTATACTGATAAAAGTAACGCCTCTTACTCCCGCGTCTATCATCCTGTTTACAGCATTGTTTCCTCCGCCGCCAACACCTATTACTTTAATGTTTGCAAGTCTTTCTGATGGTTCTTCAAATTGAAACATATATTGACCTCCTATAAAAGAGAAAATTTTCGTATACCGTGAAAATATTATATCATAAACTTAATAATATTCATACATATTTTTATGCACTATGTCCATTTATTTAAGATGGGTACAAACCTATACTATAAGGATAGTCTTTGGAATAGAGGAATGTCTCCAAATAAGTTTTTCTGAAAATGGTTGATAGGTCAAACGCATCCGATTCACAATTTATACGGCATAAGAGCGGATAAATTGGTGAACGATACTTCAATTAAGTTTACTTGTTTTTATTGAATTTTTCAAGAAAAATATTAACCAAAATTCTTAATTTTTTATAAATATTATTTCCGAATGCAAAGACAGCCGCAAGATAAATCGGCAAACCCAATTGTTCTCCCACAAATCCCAAAAACAATGCAAACAATAGGTCTGTTAATAAAAATGCAATGCTTTTTGCAATGGTTAATTCCCCTGCCTTATTTTCATGAAGCATGTTGAAAATTGTATTTAATATTGCTAATATTGTCAGGGATATGTACACTATATAATCCGGATTGTATACAATATTTAAGTTCAGTCCCGCAACAATACCTAAAATTAAACCGGCTGCTACATATATCATATTATTCTACCTCTTCATTTATTGTTTGTGCATATTCTATTTGATACTTGCTGCGATATTTCCGAATCGATAAATTGTAGGACTTTCTTATATTCACTTCCATTCCGTAAGTGTTTTTAAGCTCGTATGCATAGGTTCCTTCTTGGCTTACCGCATCGTATAACTCATCCGAATCTCCGATAGCTATTATAACAAACGGGGCAGGAATTCCATACCCGTTTACTCTTATGAGGGGACCTGCACAAACAACTTCCGATATATTTATAATTCTTTGACCATTAATTTCAATTGCTTCAGCACCTGCAGCCTTTAAATCATTTAACAGAACCACAATATCCACGTCGTGTACGATTCTTTCCATAAGTCCAAGTTCTGGGTCTTCGCTGATGCTGTCTGAAACGCTAAGCATTATCCCGGGACCCCTTACATGGGTAAAACCGTTATGAAATTTAAGCTGTTCTATCTGAGAGTTAATTTCGATTATTGTATTCAAAAATTCATTATTTTCGTAATTATCAAAATTCTTTTTTTCTTCATCCACCGCATTTTGCATGTTGCTGACCAAGAGTGTCATTTCCCGGATGCTTCGATCATATTTGTGTAAATTCTTCATCGAGTATATAGTATTTTCATCAATTCCCGCATCAGCTCCGCTTATAATTGCTGTGGTTGACAAGAATACCAAGATAAAGATAATTATGTTTACTATCTTGTTTTTGATAATAATCACTCCTTAAATATATCTTCATAAATGGGAACAGCATACTTTAACTCTCTTTCACCATCATAGCGATTAATAAATATTTCCTTTGATTCTTCGGTTTCAACTGTATATCCTATCTGATTAAGCTGCATCACTATACCGCCTACAAAGTTCAGGGATGCTTCAATTGTTCTTGGGTTTCCGATTGCTTTTATTTCCAATGGAAGAACCATGGCAACTCCATTTACGTTAATATGCTCTAAAACCGGCACAATTTCAGTATAGTTGGTATATCTTTGTCCGTTGATGGAAATGGCTTCCACTCCTGCATTGTTTAAATAACTTATTAAAGCCAAAATATACTGATGGC
>DAIMMU010000030.1:0-18690 GCA_036720515.1 Sedimentibacter sp. | reverse complement strand
AGAAACAATAAAAGGTCATTTTTTAATATGTTATCTTACTGTGCTTTTGGAGCGTGTACTCCAATTTAAGGTTCTTGAAAATAAATACTCAACTTCAGAAGTTTTCAGCTTTATAAAAAATTTCAAGGCCACAAAGGCTGATAGAAATTATATTAATACTACAACTTATACTGATTTTATTAATGATTTTTCAAATATATCTGGTCTTCCTCTTACAAATTATCATTTGACGGAAACACAGGTAAAGTCGATTTTTAAGTATAAAATATAAATTAAATTCATAAAGGCTGTTGCATTTAATACGAACTGCAGCAGCCTCTTATTTTTTTAGTTAACGCCATTTTTGAGTGTCTGATACCAAAGTCAGGTATTATAACATCAAATAAATATTTGTAAACCCTTTTTTATAAATTTTTTTGATATTATTTTGACAATTTATTTTTTTATATTTTCACATTTTTTAATCCACAGCTCATAGGATGCATCGCTTGGCATTTTCCAATCTCCTCTCGGAGACAATGATACCGAGCCAACCTTCACCCCATCCGGCATGCAGGAGCGCTTGAACTGCTGAGTGAAAAATCTTTTATAAAATTTCTTTAATGTTTCAAAAATAACATCGTCGGAGTATTCTTCTTCAAAAGCTATTTTTGCCAAATAGTATATTTTTTCCGGTCCATATCCGTTATGAAGCATATTGTAAAGGAAAAAATCATTCAGCTCATAGGAGCCCACGGAGTTTTCAGTAAGCTGACGGATATTTCCTTCCTTGTCAGGCGGAAGCAGCTCGGGGCTTACAGGCGTATTGAATACATCAATAAGTGCTTTTTTTATTTCGCCTGTTGCTTTATAATCAGCATACCACTTAACTATGTATTTTACCAGCGTTTTAGGAATACCGGAGTTTACACCATACATTGACATATGATCACCGTTGTAAGTGCACCATCCCAATGCTAACTCCGATAAATCCCCGGTTCCTACGACAATACCGCCTTCCTGATTGGCAATATCCATTAGAATTTGAGTTCTTTCCCTTGCCTGGGCATTTTCATATGTTACATCATGATTATCGATTGCCTGCCCGATATCTTTAAAATGCTGCAGGCATGCTTCCCTAATGGGAATTTCTCTAACTGTGACACTTAACTCTTCCATCAATATCTGCGCATTTTTATAAGTTCTGTCGGTAGTTCCGAATCCGGGCATGGTAACGGCAATTATATTTTTTAGAGGCTCTTTTAATTTAATCATTGCCTCAACAGTTGCAATCAATGCTAATGTACTGTCTAAACCGCCGGAAATACCAATAATTGCTTTTTTGGCATTTATTTTTTTCATTCTTTGGCAAAGTCCTGTTGCCTGAATGTTTAAGATGTCACTTAGCCTTCTGTCCCTATCTTCAATTGGCGGTACAAATGGTCTCGGGTCTACGAATCTTTCCAATTCCGCTTTTTCATTGCATCCTAAATTAAAATTGACATATTTATAGTTTCTTTTTTCTATATTGCCCATATAGCTGTTCCGATTGTATCTTTCGCTGTTTATCTTTTCCAAATCAATATCCGAATAAATAAAACCGTCGCTTAAATTGTCTTCCTCTAATATTTTACCGTTTTCCGCAATCATACAATGTCCCGAATAAACTAAATCAGTTGTGCTTTCTTCCTCCCCCGAAGAAGAATAAACGTATGAAGTTATGCATTTGGAGGATTGCATTTTTACTAAATCTCTTCTGTAATCAGCCTTTCCCACTATTTCGTTGCTTGCCGATAAATTTAGTATTAAATTGGCGCCGTATATTGTGTGATAAGAACTCGGAGGAATACTTACCCATAAATCCTCACATACATCGATACCTATACAAAGAGATGACAAATTATCCTTAAACAATAGATTCTCATTAAAAATTACTTCTTGTTCACATAAATAAATTGTATCGGATATCCTATTGGCAGAAGAAGCAAACCATCTTTGTTCATAGAATTCTTTGTAATTTGGTACATATGTTTTTGGGATAACACCTAAGATTTTCCCGTCTTTGAAAACAACGGCACAGTTAAACAGCTGATTATCAGCCTTCACAGGCATACCTACCGCTATAAGCATATTTAAATATTTAGTTTCTTCCAATAAAAAACTTAAAGCTTCTTCACATTCATCAATAAGCGTTATCTGGCAGAATAAATCCTGGCAGGTATATCCTGTCATAGAGAGCTCAGGAAATACCAATACTCTTGCATCTTCTTCCGCAGCTCTTAGCGCAACTGCGGCAATTTCTTTTTTGTTGTAATTTGGATCTGCCACTTTTAATGAAGGTACCGCCGCCGCAACTCTCATATATTCAAATCTTTTATCCATAACTACCTCTATATTATTTTTTCTGATGTCATATTTTTCTTAAAATTAATTATTTCAATATCTGTTTTATCCAAAACCTCTTTTAAGAATTCCATGGAATGCTTTTCAGTATTATAATGTCCTGCATCAATTATACATAAATTATTCTTAATGGCATTTTGTGCATGGTGGTATTTAATATCACCGGTTATGTAAACATCAGCATTTAAATTTATAGCATCCTCGATAAATTCGCTGCCGCTGCCGCCGCAGAATGCAACTTTTTTGATTATTTTACTGCCATCCCCGCAGTACAGCTTGACATAATCGGCACTCAGCGCTTCTTTTACGTACCTCGAATATTCAATTATATTAACCGGATTAACATCTCCTATTCCCCCGTAACCGCTTTTATCAATATTAACCGGATGCAGAACCTGATAATTTAATATATTGAGCTTCCTTGCCAAATCATAATTTACTCCCTTATCTGCCATGTCGTAGCTTGTATGCATGCTGTAAAGATTTATGCTGTTTGTAATCAACATTTTAATTATTCTGCCGTCATATGTATCAAGGTCTATTTTTTTTACGCAACTGAAAAAGAACGGGTGGTGAGTTATTATTAAATCAACTTTTTCCTTAACTGCATGTTCTGCAGCTTCTAAATCCAAGTCTAAGGTTAACATAATTTTACTTATGTAACTTTTTTTGGAGCCTATCTGCAGTCCGCTGTTGTCCCAGTGTTCATGTTGCTTCAATTTAACCTCATTGTTTAATAAATTAATTATAGAATTCAAATTCATTTTATTAATTCCCTTATTTTTTTGTTTTTTTCTTTTAATCTCTCTATTTTTACATTATATTCCTCATTATCAGCTTTTTCAAGACTGCTTATTATTTTTTTGTTGGTATTCAATACTTTGCATATATAATCCATCATTACGGGTTCTTTTTTATTTAATAAAATCCTGCTGATTTCATAATATATATCGTCATCAGTTTTGGAAATACCTTTTTTAGCTTTTATTATAAAATAAAAATGATGGTATTCTCTCACGATATTCTCATCAATTATTTCAAATCCGTTTTCAAAAAGGTACCGCCTTAATTTATCCACTGCCGTCATAGGCTGCAGTATAAGCTGTTCGGCACTCATTGCAACGTTTTTTGAGGACTCGATTATATCCGAAATTAAATCCCCGCCCATTCCTGCAATTATAATTGCATCGGCTTCGCCTTCCTTCAATACCGCAAGACCGCTTCCAAGCCTGAAATCGCATTTATCCTTAAGATTAACTTTAGTCAAATATTCTTTGGCTCTGTTTAAGGGACCCTCATTTAAATCCGTTGCAATTACTTTTTCGCATATTCCTTCCGCTAACAGCTTTTCTGCTACATATCCATGGTCTGTGCCGATGTCTGCAGCAGTTTTGCATTTATCAACCATGGATTTAATACATTTTAACCTGCTCATATAAACCTCTTAAATAAAATTTCCACGATATATCAAAGATATTATACTTCCTCCCGCAATACCATAATACAAAACAAATGGAATGCTAACATTCCATTTGTGACCATCATGATAAATACTGAAGGTGTGTCCCCCAAGTTCGGGGACATTCCTCTTACCCCAAAGACTTTCCCTATAGTAGAGGTGTGTCCCCCAAAATTCGGGGACATTCCTCTTGCCTCAAAGACTCTCCATATAGAAGAGGTGTGTCCCCCAAATTCGGGGACATTCCTCTTACCCCAAAGACTCACCCTATAGTAGAGGTGTGTCCCCATACCTCTTTATTCCAAGTAATCCTTCAATTTCTTGCTTCTGCTTGGGTGTCTCAATTTTCTTAGAGCCTTCGCTTCAATTTGACGTATTCTTTCTCTTGTAACATCGAATTCCTTGCCAACCTCTTCAAGCGTTCTTGCCCTTCCGTCGTCCAAACCGAAACGAAGCCTTAATACCTTTTGCTCTCTGTCTGTCAAAGTATGCAAAACGTTGGAAAGCTGCTCACGGAGCAGGGTAAATGTTGCAACATCCGATGGTGCCTGAACTTCGTCATCGGGAATGAAATCTCCCAAATGGCTGTCTTCTTCTTCTCCGATAGGAGTTTCCAATGAAACAGGCTCCTGGGCAATTTTTAGTATTTCTCTCACCTTTTCAGGTTCCATTTCCATTTCCAGTGCTATTTCTTCAGGTGTGGCATCTCTTCCCAATTCCTGTAAAAGCTGTCTTTTAATTCTGATTAATTTATTGATTGTTTCAACCATGTGTACCGGTATTCTTATTGTTCTTGCCTGATCTGCAATTGCTCTTGTTATTGCCTGGCGAATCCACCAGGTTGCATATGTACTGAATTTAAAACCCTTAGTATAATCGAATTTTTCAACTGCCTTAATCAGACCAAGATTTCCTTCCTGAATTAAATCAAGAAAAAGCATACCTCTTCCTACGTATCTTTTTGCAATGCTTACAACTAATCTTAAATTAGCTTCCGCCAATCTTTTTTTAGCCTCTTCGTCGCCTTCCTGCATTCTTTTTGCTAATTCAACCTCTTCGTTTGCAGTCAATAAAGAAACCTTCCCTATTTCCTTCAAATACATTCTTACGGGATCATCAATATTAACTCCTTTAAGAATATCATCGTCAGATTGACTTACAAAAAATTCCGGGTCCTCTTTTGTATCGGCATCATCGGCGTCATCGACCTTTTCCGGTATCATATCATCTTGAAATCCTAATATTTCAAGATCGTTGTCTTCCGCTTGCTTATAAAAATCATCTATAAATTCAGGATTGATATCAAGCTTTTCAAATGACCTTAAAACTTCCTTATATGTTATAAAACCGTTTCGCTTACCTTTTTCAATTAATTTATTCTTTATGGAGTCTATCTTTTGTAACATTTCTGCACTTTTTTCAGAATCCTCGTCTGTAGCTACAGATATATTTTTGTTTTCACTCATTGTCAGTTGACCTCCTCCTTAGTTGATTTAATTTTTTTAGCGAGGCAATATATTTCATTCATAATTTCCTTACTGTCTAATGAATTATCAGATTGTTTCAAACTGTTTGTCAATATATTTCTCTTTTCCTCATAATATTTTAATTTAAGTCTTTTCATACAATCTTTGAATAAAGCCTCTAAATTATCAAAATCAACATTGTCAATCTGCAAATTTACATCCATGCTTCCACCAATAATTTTATTTAAGCTTTCACTGTCAATACTTATATCATTAATTCCGCATTCATACAACTCTTTTATTATATTATAGTATTTTAAGTCCTTAAAGGTATCTTCATTGACTATCTCACTTAGCTGCAATGCAAAATCATTGTTTAAAAGTATCAGTTTTATAAGCTCCTCTTCGTGGCATGTAGTAATTTTTATAACCTGCGTCTTAGATGCAGATTTTGCAGTCTTAATCAAAGTCCTTTGCTTAGTACTTCTCTTATTGTATTCTTTAATTATAGACTCTTTCGAAACACCTACTTTACTTGATAGTTTGTCAAAAATCAATTCCCTTTCTATTTCGCTGTTTACATTTACTATATTGTCAAAAAAATTGTTTATATATTCAACTTTGTTAGAATTTTCAAGTTTTTCTTTATAATGAAATTCTAAAAAGCTATAATAATCTAATGAATTTTCAATTAATTTGTCGAAATTTGCTTTGCCAAATTTATTTAAATACTCATCCGGATCCTTGGCTTCGGAAATAATGATTACCCTGCCATCTAAGTTATTCCGTTTCAGCATGTTCATTGCCTTAATAGCAGCCTGCTGCCCGGCGGTATCTGAATCAAATGCAATATAAAAACTCTTGGAATATCTTTTTAAAAGCTTTGCTTGGTTTTCGGTAAATGATGTTCCCAAAGCAGCTACCGTTGCCGAGTAACCGTGAACGTGCATTTTTATTACATCCATGTAACCTTCAACCAATATAAAGCTTTTATCTCTCACATTTTCCCTTGCAATATGAATTCCGTACAAATTATATCCCTTGTTAAAAATAATGCTTTCGGGAGAATTAAGGTATTTTGGCAGTGAATCGTCTATAACCCTTCCGCCGAAACCTATTATTCTTTTTTTAACATCAAATATCGGAAATATTACTCTGTTTCTAAATCGGTCATAATATGAATTGTTTTTTTCATTCTTAATAATCAATCCTGTTTTTAAAATATCCGTTTCATTATAACCTTTATTTTTTAGATAATTTAACAAATTATCCCATTCATCATTAGCATATCCAATTCCGAAGGATTTTATTACTTCTATGTAAATTTTCCTTGATTTCAGGTATCTTATAACATGAGGATTCAATCTTAAATTTTTATAAAAAAACGCAGCGGCATCCCTGTTGATTTTATATAGCTTATCCGTCAATTGTTTGTTGTTGTTTGAACTTGATGAGTTTTTTTCTTCCAAGACAATCCCCGCTCTGTTTGCTAAATACTCCGCTGCTTCAACAAAAGTATAGTTTTTATATTTTGTCAGAAAACTTATGCTGTCCCCACTTTCGCCGCAGCCGAAGCAATGAAACATTTGCTTATCAGGAGAAACGATAAATGAAGGTGTTTTTTCTTTATGAAAAGGACAGTTGGTGCTGTAATTAGCACCTGACTTCTTTAAGGGCAAATATTCTTCTATTACATCTACAATATTGTTATCATCCAAGATTCTTTTTATAACGTCAGAATCCAATCTATAGGGCATAATATCACCATTATCCTTACATTGAAAATAAAGTATAACATATGAAAATAAGCTTGTCAATAATTTTTTCCTGACAAGCTGTCAACTTCATAAATTCATATTTTGTTATTGTTTAGTGCCATGGCTTAGGTATATATAAGTCTTCAAATACTTTCATCGCATACCTGTCTGTCATTCCGGCTATGTAATCCTTTATGATTTCTCCCTTGCTGAAGTTATTATTATTATTATAAATCTCTAAGTAAAATTCAGGCAGAGAATCAAAATTTTTTGTGTAATATTCATAAATTTTTTCAACTATGAACATAGTTTTATCTTCTTCACTTTTTGCGACTTTATTATAATATACATTTTCAAACAGAAAATCACGAAGCTCTGATGTCAGCTCTGCTATTTTATCGCTCATAATAATTTTATTTTTATTTTCAGAATTTTGAATTACATCCATTATCATTGTATTGATTCTCACACCGTGGTCGATGCCTAATTCCGCAAGGAATTTGTCTGGTATTTTACTGATAATTTTGCCTCTGACCGCATCGTCAATATCATGGTTTATATATGCTATTCTGTCTGAAATGCTTACTATTTGTCCCTCAAGAGTTGCAGGCTCATACCCTAAGGGATGATTTAAAATTCCGTCCCTAACCTCATATGTAAGGTTAAGTCCCGGTTTTTCATTTCTTATTTCCAAAAAGTCTACAACCCTTAAGCTTTGCTCATTGTGTTTAAATCCGCTTTCGCAAAGCTTTTTCAGTATCCTTTCCCCTGTATGTCCAAAGGGAGTGTGCCCCAAATCATGACCCAAAGCGATTGCTTCGGTTAAATCTTCATTTAAGTTTAAGCTTCTTGCAATTGTTCTTGAGATTTGCGACACCTCAAGGGTGTGTGTAAGTCTTGTTCTGTAGTGGTCTCCCTCAGGAGATAAGAATACCTGAGTTTTATGTTTAAGCCTTCTGAATGCCTTAGAATGCAATATTCTGTCCCTGTCCCTCTGAAAGTCGGTTCTTATTTCACATTTTGGCTCTTGAATTTTTCTTCCTTTTGAAAAAAACGCTTTGGATGCATTTTCTGATAAATGCTCTATTTCAAATTGCTCGTATTTTTCTCTGATATTCACACCATCACCTACTTATTTGTTATATTCCTGAATATAATCTAAAATAATGGATGCCGTTTCCTCAACAGCTTTATTTGTTGTATCTATCACCATACAATTAAGCTTTTTCATAATTTCCTCCGCATAAGAAAGTTCTTCGTATATTCTTTCTAAGTTGGCATAATTGGCAGTATCCTTCAAGCCCATTGCTTTGAGTCTTTCTTTTCTGATTTTATTTAAATTATCAATATTAAGAGTTAGTCCGATAATTTTTTTAGGAGAAATAAGCTTTAATTCTTCCGGAGGACTGACTTCCGGAACCAGCGGAATATTAGCCACCTTAATATTTTTATGTGCCAAATACATTGAAAGGGGTGTTTTTGAAGTTCTTGACACTCCAACCAATACTATATCCGCTAAAAGTATCCCTCTTGTGTCCTTTCCGTCATCATACTTGACAGCAAATTCCACCGCTTCCACTTTCTTAAAATACCTCTCATCAAGCTTCCTGAGAAGCCCCGGCTCAAATTTCGGAGAAAGCCCTAACTGCTTTACCAACGGCAGCAGTACCGGTGTTAAAATATCCACTGCTCCGATATTGTTTAGCACAGCCTGTTCGGCAAGATAATCTCTTAGCTCTTCCACAACTAAAGTGAAAACTATAAACGAATTTTCTTCCGTAGCTCTTGAAATTATATTGTCAATTGCTTCTTTATCACTAATATAGGAAAATCTTCTGATATTATATTCAGCCACATCAAACTGCCTCATTACGGCTCTGGCTACCTGTTCTGCCGTTTCTCCAACAGAATCGGAAACAGCATAAATATTTATTTTTTCCATATTTACCTCTTACTTTGAAATTTCAAGGATTACTTTGGTGATGTTTGTTTTTGACACTCTTCCTACGGCTTTTAATCTGCCGTCAGGCAAATTTGTAACAACTGGTACACAGTCAACTTCATTTTCTATTATTTTTTCAGCAGCGTCAAATAATGATTCATCTTCGGTGCAATAAACTATTTTAGGCATTCTTGTCATAATTATACCCACCGGAATCGTGTTTAAATCGCCGCCTCCCATTGCAGCCTTCAATAAATCTTTTCTTGATATTACACCTTTTAAGGCTTCGTCTTCAACCACGAAAAGAGTTCCTACATTTTCAAGAAACAATGATACAATGGCATCATAGACACTTGTAGCTTCTGTTACATTTATTGGTACTGATTTTATGTCAGAAACACTTATGGAAGATAGCTTCTCAAATATATCCTTCTTATTTTTTTTATTTGAACTGAAATATCCGACTTTTGGTTTCGCATCAATAAGACCGCACATGGATAAAACGGCTAAGTCAGGTCTTAAGGTCGCCCTTGTAAGTCCCAATTTTTCCGCTATTGCTTCTCCTGTGATTGGCTGATTATTGTCAATTATTTCAATAATTTGGTTTTGCCTGTCTGAAAGTTTAATTTATATCACTCCTTTGAACAGTTGTAGAACAATAGGAGAACAATAGGAGAGCAATTGTTCTCCTATCGTTGTGCTGCTGTTCCATATTTTCCTATTGTTAAAACCTTGTTTTTTCATCTATAAACTGTACCAAATCATCAATTTTTATTCTGACTTGCTCCATTGTGTCTCTGTCTCTCACCGTTACCGTATTATCTTCCAAAGAATCATAGTCGAAGGTTATACCGTAAGGTGTTCCTATTTCATCATGTCTTCTGTATCTTTTTCCAATGCTTCCGGCATCATCGTAATCAACATTGTAATGCTTCTGAAGCATATGATAAAGAGCGGTTGCCTGTTCATTTAATTTTTTGGTAAGCGGGAATACGGCAGCTTTAAATGGTGCCAATGCAGGATGCAGTTTTAACACCACTCTGTCTGTTCCGTCTTCCAATGATTCTTCATTATATGCATCCACCAAAAGTGCTAACATAACACGGTCTGCACCAAGTGATGGTTCTACGCAATATGGTATGTATTTTTCGTTAGTTACAGGGTCCTGATAATATAAATCTGATCCCGAAACATTTATATGCTGCTTAAGGTCAAAATCGGTTCTGTCGGCAATACCCCACAATTCACCCCAACCAAATGGGAATAAATATTCGATGTCTGATGTTGCTTTGCTATAATGCGATAATTCAGCCTGTTCATGATCTCTGAACCTGATATTTTCTTTTGTCATTCCAAGACTTAAAAGCCAGTTCATACAAAATTCTTTCCAATAATAAAACCATTCAAGATCCTCTCCGGGCTTGCAGAAAAATTCCAGTTCCATTTGTTCGAATTCTCTTGTTCTGAATGTAAAGTTTCCGGGAGTAATCTCATTTCTGAATGACTTTCCTATTTGTCCTATTCCAAAAGGAATTTTTCTTCTTGTTGATCGTGCCACATTTTTGAAATTAACGAAAATACCTTGTGCAGTTTCCGGTCTTAAATACAGCTCCGATTGTGAATCCTCCGTAACTCCTTGGAATGTTTTAAACATAAGGTTAAATTTTCTTATAGATGTAAAATTATGCGCACCGCATTCAGGGCATTTTATTTCATTTTCTAAAACATATGCTTCCATCTGGTTGTTTGTCCAGCCATCGACTATTTGTTCGTCGTTTTTTTCCTTCATGAAATCTTCAATAAGCTTATCCGCTCTGAATCTTGCCTTACACTCCTTGCAGTCCATCAGTGGATCTGAAAATCCTCCCACATGTCCCGAAGCAACCCAAGTTGTTGGATTCATAAGTATTGCAGCATCCAATCCCACATTGTAGGAGCTTTCCTGTATAAATTTTTTCCACCACGCTCTTTTTACATTGTTTTTGATTTCTACTCCCAAGGGACCGTAATCCCATGTATTAGCCAAGCCTCCGTAAATTTCCGAGCCCGGGAATATTATACCCCTTGATTTAGATAATGAAACTAATTTTTCTAATTTGTTTTTTTCAGCCTTTGCCATGATTCTCTCCTTCACAATAATATCGCATAAAATGGGGTTAGGGCGTACGCATAGGGTTAGGGCATACGCAGGGGAATTCACCAATTTATCTGCTCCTTACGTCGCATAAATTGGGAATTCTGTGCGGTTGACCTACCAACCATTTTTCTGAAAAAAGACTCAGAAAAATGGGGTTAGGGCATACAAAAAATCTCTCATCCCATATAGGGACGAAAGATTTACTTCCGCGGTTCCACCCTATTTGACGAAGCATGCCCCGTCCTCTTAAAGTAATGACTCAAAAGCTCCCTTCATCTATACATCCTTATCAGCTTTCACCTAATCTGACTCTCTGTAAATTAAGCATAGACTACTCTTCATTCTCACAGTCTCAATTTACTATAATGTAACAAAATAATCTTTTTATGTCAAGATTTTCTTTTAAAATTCATCGTTATTTTTATTAAATGAGCCTGCGAATTCTTCCTTTAGGTTTTCGGCACCCGCCTTAACATCCTGGACTGCATCCTTCACTGCGGACATACCTTCATCCACCTTTTGCCCAAGGTCTATAATTTTACCGTCAGCCTGTGTTATTTCCACACTGCATTGCGTGAGAAGCGCCGCAGTGATACCTGCAGCAGATAAAAACGGAGCAACAAATGCACCTATTATTCCTGCGGTTATGGGTAAGTTAATTATAACCTCATTATTTTTCTTTATTGTTAATTTTGTTGCATTTCCTTTTGCCAAAACATCCTTCAGCTGAGACATTATCTGCTCGCCCTTGCCCGAAACACCGCTTGCTTTTCCTCTTTGCTGATTTTCTATTATAATTATTGCTTCAAGAACATCACCATTAGCAGCATCTAAGGCTTCTTTCGCTGTACTGTAATCAGTATTTGTGCGCCTTAAAATTTCGTCGATTTTTTGTAAGTTATTATTTTCCATATGAATATCCTTTCTTTAAAGCAGCTTTAAAGTAGTAAAACTATCTTTGCCAATATAATAAAATAGGAATTTTCTTATTAAATTCATTGCATGCTTTGTTACTTCAATAAAGCCGACATTTTCAAATTTAGATTTTAATATATTTTCCATAGTTAGTATTTCATTATATGTAACATTTATTCCATTTCCAAAATTTACGCACCGATTACAAAAAACTCCTCCTTCAGTGATTGAAAATCTGCTGTCTTCCTTTATCGGAGAACCACAATGCAAACAATGAAGAAAATCAGGCTTGTATCCAAGCATGGATACCAACTTTAATTCATAAGCTGCAGTAAGCTTGTCAAAATCCGATCTATAATTGCACAAATGCGAAAGTACGGACACGGTCATGTCAAATATTTTGAAGTCATATTCGTTTTCTTGTGCCACATAGCTTATAAGCTCTATAATATAACATGCGTTATAATAAGCCTCCATGCTGTTTTTTAAATTGTAGAAATTATTCAAAAGCTCTGCGGATGTTAATATATACATATCCTTTGATGCATTAAGCGTGCATTTTGAATATGCAAAAAGCTGAGAGGCATTTATCAGGTGTGAATTGCTTTTTTTTGATCCTTTTGAAATAATTTGAATTTTACCCCTTGTTTTAGACAACGCATGCAGTATCTTATCATTTTCTTTATAATTTATTTCTTTTAAAATAAGAATTTCTTCCTGAATCATTTTTTATCATAGCCTAAGCTTCTCAAAAGATAATTGTTATCACGCCAGTTTTCGGAAATTTTAACAAACAGCTGTAAATTCACCTGGCTTCCCAAAAGTCTTTCTATATCTTCCCTGGCACTTTTGCCTATTCCTTTTATTTTTCTGCCTTCCTTGCCTATAATAATACTTTTGTGAGATTTTTTTTCACACAAAATATTTGCCCTTATATCAACCAAGTCACGGTTTTTACGTTCCTTCATTTCTTCGATTTCAACCGCAATTCCGTGGGGAACCTCTTCCTGCAGATACATGAGTGCCTTTTCCCTGATAATTTCGGCAGCAACAAAACGTTCCGGCCTGTCGGTTATATAGTCCGCAGGGAAATACATGGGTCCCGGTTTCAAATACTTTACAATTAATTTAACTAATGCATCCACTCCTAAATTATTAAGTGCGGATATGGGCATTATATCGTCAAAAACCTTATATTTGTCAAATTCAGCCGCAATACGCATTGCAGCCTCTTGGTCGAACCTGTCGATTTTATTTATTATTAGTATTTTTTTTGTTTTTATATTCTTGATTTTTTCGATGATGAATTCATCTCCGGGTCCTATCTTGTTAAATTCATCCGTTATCATTATCAATACATCCATTTCCTCCAAGGCTGATTCTACTTCTGTATTCATAAATTCACCAAGCTGATTTTTCGGCTTGTGAATTCCCGGAGTATCCATGAATATAATTTGGGCTTCATCGTCCGTATATACGGTTCTTATTTTATTTCTCGTAGTCTGGGGCTTATCGGACATTATGGATATTTTTTCGCCTATCATACTATTCATCAATGTTGATTTGCCGACATTCGGTCTTCCAATTATTGTTACGAATCCTGATTTAAACATATTATTCCTTTCTTATTTGTCAAGGTCTTCGGGTCCGAAGCTGTGAGGCAGTAATTCCTCTAAGGTATAAACGCTGTAAGAATCTAAATTTCTTGCACAGATAACCTTTATATCCTTTCCGAATTCCACCATAAACTGCCTGCATACTCCGCAGGGGAAAGAAGTTTTAATTTCGCTTCCTACAACCGCAATTTTATCAATATCCCTGTATCCTTCAGAAATGCATTTTGTAAAAGCAACCCTTTCGGCACATATGGTAGGAGTAAAGGATGCGGATTCTATGTTGCAGCCTGTAAATACCTTCCCGCTTTTCGTATATACAGCCGCTCCCACCTTATATTTTGAATATGGACTGTATGATTTTTCTCTTGCCTCCATGGCAATTTTAATAAGTAATTTATCTTCCATGTTGTCCCCTTTCTTAATTTATTCTAAAGCTACATTATTAAGGCTGTTAACAACCTGTATCCATGTGTTTCCGGGATTTAATTTAAGCTCTCCCTCATCCGTATAAAATTCTAATCTGCTTTTTTCGGTAATCTTCTCCCATCCTATAGGAATACTTTCGCCGTTTGTAATATAAATACCCTTTCCTTCACCCACGGTTTTTATATACAATCTGCCTTCATTGTCCAATATTGTCTTGGAAGTTTCTATAATAATTATATTTTTTGCAGTTAACTGTTTTTTATCCAGCTCATCAATATGTTTTTCATTATCTTTAAATCTTAAGTATATATAATTTTCTTCATCATATGTATAATCCGTTGTATTGTAAGCATTGTATACTATATTTACATTTTTTGCAGCACTTATTTCATATTTTTCGGATAAGTCGGTACTCTTTTCATTAAACTCATATCCGTCAAAGCTTGCTTCAGTTCGGTATCCGTAGGATTTTGCTTCTTCCCTTATGGAGTTTAGTGTGGTGTACATATTGTGAGGAGCATATTTTCCCGTATCATAGTATCTCCACATGGCACCCGAATAAAGCCCGTCCACATCGGCAACGCCAAGTCTTTTTATTTCCGCAAAGGCATCCTGGCTTCCTCCCACATGAACGAAAATCCCGTCATTCTCCAATGCATAATAAATTATGTAAGGTCTGGCACTTCTGACAGGACCAACCTGCTCCGGTTCTTTTGAAAGAAATATACATAAATATCTGGTAAAAGGGTGCTCCACTTCAACCTCATAAACAATTTCAGCCTGACCGATACCTGCCTGCCATCTTGCGCTGGGATGATTGTCAATTGATACCGCTACCGGTCTTTTAGATAACTCCTCGGGATAATACCTTAAACCATCCAAGGGCGAAACAACCATGTTAGGGTCTATTACCTCTTCGGTATTTTCTTTCGGTTCTTCTTCATGTCCCGGTTCCTCGGCAATGCCGTCTATGGGCTCTTCAGGATTGTCTATTGTTTTGGCGGCACAACCGCCTATTAAAAGCAAAAACAAAATTAAAATAATTATATTATTTTTCACGTTTCCCCCTAAGGATGTTATTTGAATATTTTAAGATTTTTCATAATTTCTTTTTCCTTGGTTCTCATTTCATTTTTCTCATCACTGCTCATGTGGTCATATCCTAAAAGATGCAGCATACTGTGAACGGTTAAATATATCATTTCTCTTTCCAAGCTGTGATTATAATCATTAGCTTGTTCAATTATTTTTTGAGTTGAAAGAACAATGTCCCCAAGAATAACAACACCGTCAAATTCATCATCCATGGGAAATGATAAAACATCTGTTTCACTGTCCACATTTCTATATTCTTTGTTAAGCTCCTTAATTTCCTCATTGGTGACGAATGAAACGCTCACCTCAAAATCACCCTGAAGATCTTCTTCCGATAAAACTGCTTCCACAGCCACCTTTATTGCATTTTCACCGTCCTCAGTAATTTCCAACACATCCTGCCTGTTATCAAACAACACATTTATCATTTTTTATTTACCTCATGCTTTTCATACGCTTTTATTATATCCTGAACTAATTTATGCCTTACAACATCAGTTGTGTGGAAAAACATGAAACCAATGTCTTCCACTTCCTTTAAAATGTGAATAACAGACTTGAGTCCCGATTTCTTGCCCTCAGGAAGGTCTATTTGAGTTATATCTCCCGTTATAACCGCTTTCGAGCCATATCCCAAACGTGTTAAAAACATTTTCATTTGCTCGTTTGTAGTGTTTTGTGCTTCATCCAAAATAATGAAGGATGAATCCAACGTACGTCCTCTCATATATGCTAAGGGTGCAACTTCAATCAATTGCTTTTCAACATTTTTCATATAATTATCAATTCCCATTATATCAAAAATCGCATCATAAAGAGGTCTTAAATATGGGTCTACCTTATCCTGCAAATCCCCCGGCAAGAATCCTAACTTTTCCCCTGCTTCCACCGCAGGCCGGGTAAGTATTATACGCTCAACTTCTTTTTTTCTGAACGCATTTACAGCCGCCGCCACGGCTAAGTAAGTCTTTCCCGTTCCTGCAGGACCTATTCCGAAAGTAACATCCTTGGAATTAATCATGTCAATATATCTTTTTTGACCTACCGTCTTTGGCTTAATAACTCTTCCCGAAGCCGACGTTACGATTACTTCCTTTAAAACTTGATTATAGTCGATATTAGAATTTGATTTATTTGCTTCAATTAAATAAACAACCTTTTGATCGCTTATTTCACCCTCTGCTCTTATTGTATTTAATATATCCTTTAATATTTTTGCTGCCGCTTCCGATTTTTCCTTTTCTCCGGTTACTTTTACCGCTCCGTTTCTCACTAAAATATTAACATCGTAATAACTTTTAATAATTTTAATATTTTTGTCATGAATTCCCAATAATTTAATTAGTTCATCCTCGTTTGCTATTAAAACATTTTCTTCAAATAACTCCATTAATCCTCCTTGGTTTCTTCTGTCATATCATCGTTTATCGGAAAAATTCTGATTTTTTGACCTATGTCTTCGATTACTTCAATTTGTGATATTAAATAATAAAAATCATCATCCTCCGAAAAGTTTACGGTTGATTTAAGAATTCTGCTGTCTTCATCGCACCTTTTCAAAAGTTCGTCATACATGCTGACTTTCATTTTATTTTGTGCCGTTTTTTCATCTATTTCAATTTCCTTTATAACTTCTTCATAGTATACACCTTTTAAAATACTAATATCAGCTAATTTTGAAATTATAGGCACGTTTATATTACTCTCCCTATAATTATAATTTTCATAGGGCTCTTTGTCACCTATTATTTTAATACTATTTCCATTTATTTTCAAGTAATAAACAAACTTGCTTTTATTTGTTGACACATTGACGCTTCTTATTTTTTCTTCCTTCATTTCAAAATTATAATAAGTCTTTCCATATACAATACCCTCGGAAGGCACCATAACAAACTCATCAGAATTTTTATTCTTAACTATTCCCATGATTAAGGTTTGACCTTCATATACAACGTCTCCTTCCTTGACAACAGGCTGACCGCTCTTAGCTATTACCTTGCTTATAATTGCATTTTTTGATGAAATAATGCTGCTTGGCTCATTGCTTTTTATTTTAGCCGGCTCGGGCTCTTTTTCCCTTACAAAAATAATTAGTTTTGAACCTTCCACAAATACCTCGACAAACTTGTAATTTTCAAAATTATTATAAATCATTGTTTCTAATTTTTTAGTTTCTATTTGCGACATGGAAACTGGTATGTTAATTTGGTTTTCTGAGAGCAGAGCAAGTATTTTATTTGTGTTTGTCTGGTTTGTTCCGACAACTTCTACTTCCCATATCATCGAAGTCAAAAGGTAAAGAGATACAATCAATATCAAAAGACCTATGGAAAAACCCCTTCTGAATTTAACCTTGTTGAGCTTCAGCATTAATCCTTTTTTGTTTACCGTCTTCATTATTTCATTTATTAAGCTTAAGTTTTTGATATAATCGTCATAGGAAATTTTGAATTTAATTCCCTTGTTTTTCCTCTCCACATCCCATACCGCAATATTTTTTCTTCGGAGTATATTCAAAGTTTTTTCCGAGTTAATGTCATCTAAGTGAATGACAACATAGCCTCTTATTAAATACATCAGCTTGAATATTAACATAACTACTCCTTCATACTAAATATTATTTCTTTGATATTCCCCTTTACAATTACTTTATAATTATTGATTTCTTCTATTTTAAATTTGGAGCCCTTTACTGTTATTTTCTGATCATTTGTATTTACAATAACCATATTGTCTTCGTAAACTGTTATTCCCAAATGGTTTTCTATTATAACCTTTTTATTGCCATGCATCCTCAAATCAAAATTATCCGATAAAGCATTGTTCGGAATTTCCAGCTCATCGGCTAAATTGCTCCTAAAATTGTTAAACTTGCTCATAATCCCCTCCCAAGCAAATATTTGTCTTATAATAAATTATGCAGGTAGTGACAAGTCTATGAAAAATTAAAAAAGAACCCTTTTCGGGCTCTCCATTTATATTTAACATATCTTTATATATTTTCAAAGCCCTTGGCAGCACTTGGTACGAAATGACTTCTTTAATTGTTTATAATAATACAGTGATGGCATAATCTTGCAGAAATGCTTTTATGGTCAAAAACCCTGTGTTTCCAACAAAATCACTTAACGCCTTCTCTTAGAATTATTAAAATTTTGCCTCATACATATGAAAAGTGTCGGTTAGATGAAAATAGAATTTTTATTTTTGCATAATTTTACATTTTCAACTGGAAGCTGAGTCCACATGGTAAATTTCAAAGGTTATATTTTTTTCAGTCGGATAAGCAGTTAATACAGGCTCGCCTTCTTTACGTTCCTAAATAGATCGCAACTCTTAACTTAAATTCACTTTTTAATGAGAAATCTTGTCGCAAGACAAGCTAATGCCTTGTGTACAAACATATTATGCATTAATTATATTTTTGTTACAAGGGGTGACAAGGGGACGGGGTTGTTGTCATCTTAAATTTTCTGAATTATCCCTCTGCTG
>DAIMMU010000238.1:0-2735 GCA_036720515.1 Sedimentibacter sp. | reverse complement strand
CCCGTATTCTTGAAAGCGGCTGCGGTCCCTGCATAGGAATGGGTCAGGCACCAAGTACCAACGGTGTATCTCTCAGAACATTTAACAGAAATTTTAAGGGAAGATGCGGAACCCAGTCGGCACAGGTGTACTTGGTAAGCCCTGAGGTAGCTGCTTTTTCCGCAATTAAAGGCTATATTGCGGGAAGTGAAGATTTTGACGATGTTGATTTAAACATTGAAATGCCGGAAGAATTCCTTGTAAGTGACAACATGATAGTTAAGCCCGCAGAGGATGGTAGGGGTATTGAAATTATCAGGGGACCTAATATAAAGCCCTTTCCGAAGAACAAAAATATGGATAATACAGCGAAAGGCAAGGTGTTAATAAAGGTTGAAGATGATGTTACAACAGATGCGATCATGCCTTCCAATGCAAAGCTCCTTCCATACAGGTCGAATATACCGTATTTATCCGAATTTTGCTTTTCGCAAATAGATGAAAATTTTCCGAAAAGAGCAAAGGAAAACGGGGGAGGCATAATTGTTGCAGGAAATAATTACGGACAAGGCTCGAGCAGAGAACATGCGGCATTGGCTCCGTTGTACCTTGGGATTAAAGCGGTAATGGCTAAATCCTTTGCCAGAATTCATAAGAGCAATTTAGTCAATAACGGCATACTTCCCTTAACATTTGCGAATGAATCGGATTATGAAAATATTGAGATGATGGATGAAATAGTAATAGACAATCTTTTGGCTCAGGTTGACAGTAATACGGTTATAGTTGAAAATAAAACAAAGAATAAAACATATGAAACAAAGCTTATGTTGTCGCAAAGATCCGTCGAAATACTTAAGGCGGGTGGGCTTTTGAATTTTATGAGCAAGCAGGTGGTAAAATGAAAAAGAAAATAACATTGATCCCGGGAGATGGGATTGGTTTGGAAATAATGTATGCAGCAAAAGAAATAATAGACGCAGCAACAGATAATATTGAATGGGAAGAAAAAGAGGCAGGAAATACCGCATATGAAACGTGCGGTGTTTTAATTCCCGAAGATACGTTAAATAGTATAGAAAAAAATAAGATAGCATTTAAGGGTCCCGTAACCACACCCGTAGGGAAGGGATTCAGAAGCATTAACGTGGAGTTAAGACAAAGATTTAATTTATATGCCAATGTAAGACCTGTGAAATCTTATGAAGGTATTGATTCTCTGTACAAGGATTTAGATTTGGTCATAGTGAGGGAAAACACGGAAGACCTGTATAAGGGAATTGAGTATATGGTTACACCTGATGCAGCGGAAAGTATTAAAATCATAACAAGAAGTGCAAGTGAAAGAATAGTTGATTTTGCATTTAAATTAGCGCTAAAGGAAAACAGAAATAAAATTACATTAACTCATAAAGCAAATATTATGAAATTATCCGACGGATTGTTTTTAGAATCCGGCAGGAATATAGCAGCAAAATATCCCGATGTTAAATTTGAGGATGTTATTGTTGATGCCATGTCAATGAAGTTGATTATGAACCCTCATGATTATCAGGTTATAGTTGCCCCCAACTTATACGGTGATATATTATCGGATATGGCAGCAGGCTTAATCGGAGGTTTGGGCATGGCACCAAGTGCGAATATTGGAGATAACACTGCAATATTTGAGCCTGTCCATGGCTCGGCACCGGATATAGCAGGAAAAAACATTGCAAATCCAACTTCCGCAATTTTGACAGGTATTATGATGTTACGTTATATAGGGGAAGAAAAGTCAGCACTTAAGATTGAAAATGCTCTGAAAAAAACCCTTAAAAACAAAGAGCTGCATACAAAAGACATAGGCGGGAACCTAACTACAACTGAATTTAAAAATGAGGTACTCCTTAATTTGACCAAATAAATTTGACTCTCCTTAATTGAAAGAGTATAATTTTAGCATAAGAAAGCGGATTCATAGCTTAGTTGTTATTCTGAAATGCAGGTGAAGAATCTAATCGGTGATAGTACCTCTGATGGAATTTTTCTTAGGTAAGCTTTAGAAATTCCGCGTATTTATTAATGACACAAGTTGTGTTTTAATCTTAAATAAGGAAGGGATGAATTTATGAGTAACTTATTAACAGAAGCGAAAGCTTTGCAGGACATAATTGTAAAGGACAGAAGGTACATACATCAAAATGCGGAACTTGGGATGGATTTGCCTGTAACTTCCGCATATGTGATTAAAAGAATGAAGGAAATGGGATATGAACCGCAAGTAATTGCAGGCTCCGGAGTTGTGGCATTGGCAGGCGGTAAGAAGCCCGGTAAAACAATACTCTTAAGAGCTGATATGGATGCATTGCCCATTGTCGAGGAAAATGACTTAGAATATAAATCCAAGACACATAATATGCATGCATGTGGACATGATACACATGCGGCAATGCTTTTAGGCGCTGCACAACTTTTAAAAACTCATGAAGATGAAATAGAAGGTACGGTAAAATTAATGTTTCAGCCTGCAGAGGAAAGCTTATCCGGCGCAAAAGCCATGATAGAAGCAGGAGTTCTTGAATCGCCAAAAGTTGATGCTGCAGCAATGGTTCATATATTTTCCGGGATGCCCATGAAGGCTGGTACATTGGTTGTATCAGAACATGGTTATTCTACTTCGTCTGCCGATATGTTTCATATAAATATAAAAGGTAAAGGTGGTCATGGGGCTATGCCTCAAGATTCCGTAGATCCATTGAATGTGGCAGCCCACA
>DAIMMU010000237.1:0-2770 GCA_036720515.1 Sedimentibacter sp. | reverse complement strand
ACAACCAATAATATTATTATTGCATCCGTTACTTCATTCAATGCAATAGATATTGCAGCAGCAGCAAACAATATATAAATTAGTGTGTCTTTTAACTGAGCTAAAAACATCTGCAGCTTTGTTTTTCCTTTTTTCTCAATTAAAGCATTCGGACCGTCCGATAACAGTTTTTTCTTAGCTTCTTCCTGACTTAAACCGGCATTTGACGTATTTAATTCAGTAAATGTTTCTTTAATGCTCTTTTGATAATACATAATTCGCTCCTTTAGATTATTTATTATAGCATTTTAAAAAAAAAGACTTTTAGTATACCTAATCAGATATACTAAAAGTCTTGTTACCTAAGTTACCCCCTTAGGATTTTCAGCCAGAATACAAGGATTCAGTGATGTTGACTGAAAATTTTAAAACTACTCCCTTTTAGTAAGATAACTTTATCAAATGTTAAAATTTTTGTCAAGCTTAATTTAAATGTTCTTTTTTATTATTGCATGAATATCATTTAATAAGTTATATGTAATCAAGGAGGCACTATGTTAGGTAAATTACTTAAGTATTCTCTGTATTTATTTATTTTTTCTTTAATAATATTTTTTATACTTACTGTTTATATATATTATTTTTCAAGAAACCCTGATTTTGAAATAATCTACAGTTTTGTTGTTCCTATTATCATATTCATTGTTTCAATGATGTATTCAAGAAGCATTCACGAGAGAGGACTGCTAAGGGGAATTGAGCTTTGGATAATATATTTTGTAATTGTTTTGTTGATGAAAGTTTTATTCGGATATCCTGCTGAAATTAAGATACTTTACAACGCTGTTATTCTTATTATGTCAATATTGGGAGGAATTATCGGCGTAAACTTAAAAAGCAGGAAGCCGCAATAAAAACTATAATAAAATTTGAAGAAATTTAAAAAAACACTTTAAAATAATCTCTATTAATGCTATAATTTAGAAAGCTTATGAGGAGGTTTCAAATGAAATACATAAAAACACTGAATAATACTAAATTAACGGATAATATAAGCGTTAAGGGATGCGGAGAATGCCAGACATCATGTCAATCGGCATGTAAAACTTCTTGTACCGTTGGAAATCAAAAGTGCGAGAATAAATAGGATTGGAAAGTAAGGCGCAGCCTTCGTCATTCTGAACAGCAGGCGAGGGATTTTCTATGCGCCCTGCCTATTTTTTTTCGATGATCTTCTTGAGCTGTGGCCTCGGGATGGCGGGTATTCATAGCAATGAAATAATTGTGTTATATTATTTTGCCTTAGAGCAAATTTTTTTTTGGAGGAAGTTATGATACATGTTTTTAATATAAAGGATTTATATTTTGCAATTGATACAAACAGCGGATTGGTGCATGCCGTAGATGAGATAGTATACGACTTATTGATTGATGAGAAATTCAAATGTGAAAATGCTCTTAATCAATTAAATGATAAATATGGCGAAAAAACAGTTAAGGAAGCTATTTCCGAAATTAATTATTTAATTGATAACAAAATGCTTTATACGGAAGGTACAAGATATATTAACAAAATTGAGCCTGCAATAAAAGCAATGTGTTTGAATATGACCCACGACTGTAATTTAAGATGCGAATATTGTTTTGCTTCGCAAGGTACATACAATGGTGAAAAAGCATTTCTAAGCTTTGAAACAGGGAAAAAGGCATTTGACTTTTTAGTTCAAAGCTCAGGCAAAAGAAGAAACTTAGAGGTTGATTTCTTTGGGGGAGAACCCCTTATGAATTTTGAAACAATCAAGAAATTGGTTGATTACGGAAGGTCATTGGAAAAGGATAATAACAAGCATTTCAGATTTACCGTCACCACAAACGGTGTTCTTTTAGATGAGGATAAAATAAATTATATCAATGAAAATATGGACAATGTTGTTTTAAGTATTGACGGCAGAAAAGAAACAAATGACAGAATGAGAAAAACAATAAATGGAAAGGGAAGCTACGAAGTAATAATCAATAATTTCAAAAGCTTCATAAGCAAAAGAGGAAATAGGGATTATTTTGCAAGGGGAACCTACACAGCCTATAATTTAGACTTTTCGGAGGATGTAAAACATATGAGAGAAGTAGGCTTTGATAAAATTTCCGTTGAGCCTGTTGTTGCTTTGCCTGAGGAAAAATATGCACTTAAGGAAGAGCACATAGATATATTAAAACAAGAATATGAAAAGCTGGCGGAATATTATGTCGATTCGTATAACACCGATAAAAAATTTCAGTTTTTCCATTTTAATATAGAGCTGGACGGAGGTCCCTGCATTTACAAAAGGTCCATAGGCTGCGGAGCCGGTACGGAATATGTTGCGGTAACTCCTTCAGGTGAATTGTATCCCTGTCATCAGTTCGTAGGGCAGGAAGAATTTATAATAGGCAATGTGGATGACGGTATTACAAATGAGGAAATTGTAAATAAATTTAAAAATGTTTTGGTTAACGAAAAGCCCGTGTGCAAGGATTGCTGGGCTAAATACTATTGTAGCGGAGGCTGCCATGCCAATGCATATAATTTCAACAAGGATTTCAACATTCCTTACGGAGTCGGATGCGAGCTTGAAAAAAAGAGAATCGAATGCTCAATATATATAAAGGCTATGAATGAACAGTAACTAAGAATCTCAGGTTTTAAAGGATGAGATCACGCAGTCTCCTTCACCAATTTATGTGCTCCTTATGTCGCATAAATTGAGAAGTCGTTGCATATATAAATTTGCGTAAAATTGTTTAATAACTA
>DAIMMU010000029.1:0-18833 GCA_036720515.1 Sedimentibacter sp. | reverse complement strand
AGGCAAGTATCTTGGTGTTGTTGAAGTAACTCAGGACATTAAACCCATACAGGAAGTTACGGGAGAAAAAAGATTGGTTGAGTAACGCCATCCTGAGCGTAAGAGAAGGATTATGAAGGAATGGCAAATATATGATTATGTAGGGGCAAAAGTTTGTCCCTGTTTTTCTTGCGTATTGTGTTTTTGGCGGAGTGAGTATATAATTGTAAAAGAAAGGCGGACATACCTAAAAGGAAAGTACTCTCTGCGGTTAGTCCTTTTGGTAATGTCCCCGAATAGTTAGGGAGATACAGGTATGGAAAAGAAATATGTTCTTGCATTAGATCAAGGCACTACAAGTTCAAGAGCTATACTTTTTGACAGAAACGGCGGAATTGTTAATATATCTCAAAAAGAATTCACTCAAATCTTTCCGAATCCCGGCTGGGTTGAGCATGATCCCGCTGAAATATGGGAAACTCAATTAAATGCTGCAAAAGAAGCTATAAAGGATATTAATGCTTCGGAAGTTGCATGCATAGGAATTACCAATCAAAGGGAAACTACAATTTTGTGGGATAAAAACACCGGTATTCCCGTATATAATGCAATAGTGTGGCAAAGCAGGCAAACCGCTGAAATATGCGATGAATTAAAAGTGTCAGGGTTAGAGCCATATATTAAAGAAAATACAGGATTGGTTATTGATGCTTATTTTTCAGGAACAAAAATAAAGTGGATTTTGGACAATGTAAAAGGAGTCAGAGAAAAAGCAAAAAAGGGTGATATTCTATTCGGAACGGTTGATACTTGGCTTTTATGGAACATTACGGGAGGAAAGGCACACATAACCGACTATTCCAATGCTTCAAGGACAATGCTCTACAATATTAAATCACTCAGATGGGATGAAAAGATTCTTGACATATTGAATATACCCCATGAAATTTTACCGGAAGTAAAACAATCATCGGAAATATACGGTACTACTAAGGCTGAAATTTTTGGTACTGAAATACCCGTATCAGGAATTGCAGGAGATCAACAGGCTGCTCTTTTCGGACAGCTTTGCTTTCAGGAAGGCATGGTGAAAAATACATACGGAACAGGATGTTTCATGCTTATGAATACAGGCGAAAAAATGGTTAAATCCCATAACGGGCTGATTACTACAATTGCATGGGGCTTGGGAGGAAAGATTGAATATGCTTTGGAGGGCTCTATATTTGTGGCAGGCGCATCAATTCAATGGCTGAGAGATGAGCTTAAAATTATTCACGACGCAGCTGATTCGGAATATTTTGCAAATAAGGTAAGCGACACAAAGGGTGTCTATGTGGTGCCTGCATTTACGGGGCTTGGTGCTCCCTATTGGGATATGTACGCAAGGGGGGCAATTGTTGGCTTGACAAGGGGAGCAGGGAGGAATCATATAATAAGAGCAACTCTTGAGTCAATTGCATATCAGACAAAGGATATAATCGAAGCAATGATTGATGATTCTGGAATTAATTTAACATTATTAAAGGTAGACGGAGGTGCGTCGGCAAATGACTTTCTGATGCAATTTCAGTCGGACATACTGAATGTAAATATCGAAAGACCTGATATGACGGAAACTACAGCCCTGGGTGCCGCATATCTTGCAGGTCTTGCCGTCGGGTTCTGGAAATCAAAGGGCGAATTAATTCAAAACTGGAGTATGAATAAAAAATTCAAACCGGAAATGAATGAAGATGAGAGAAATAATTTGTACAACGGCTGGAAGAAGGCGGTTGAAAGGGCAAAATCATGGGAGTGACAATGACGGTTATTTATGGCAATGGCAAAAATTTTCAAACTAATTACAAAAGCTATTGCTAAAATTAAGATAAATTATTTGGAGGAGTAAATGAAAACAGCTTTTTTTATAAACAACAGGACAAAATTTGCAGAAAGAATGGATGATTATTCTGCAGCGGTATTTTTCTCGGGCAAGGCTCCAAGGGAAAGTGCCGATCAGCAATACTCATTTTCGGTAGACAGGAATTTCTTTTACCTTACCGGAATAGACAGGGAGGATATGGTTTTAGTAATCAGTAAAATAGCAGGCAAGGTAGACGAAACACTGTACATACCGCCTGTTGATGAATATTTCGAAAAATGGTACGGCATCCTTATGAGGAAGGAAGAAGCAATCGAAGTGTCAGGCATAAAAACGGTTGAAAACAGAAATGACTTTCCTACCAAATTTGCAGGGAAATTATCTTCTTCGGACAGACCTGACAATGTTTACATTTTTTCATACATAACAGGTGTGGATGAGCCTTATGATAGTTACAGAAGCTTTGCGCATTGGATGAGAAACCAATATCCTGCCGTAAATATTAAAAATTCATTGGATATTATGACTGATTTAAGAAGCACTAAGTCAGAAGAAGAAGTTGAAGAAATAAAAACTGCCATAGGATATACAAAAGAAGCCTTGGAGTTTGTGATGAAAAATTTAAAGCCCGGAATGTTTGAATATCAGGTGAGGGCTGACTTTGAATACCAGCTGATGATGAGAAATTCAAGACCGAGCTTTCATACCATCGGTGCTTCATCAGGCAATGCGGTAATTTTGCACTATGTCGATTTGCAGTGCAAAATAAAAGACGGCGACATGATACTCCTTGACCTTGGTGCGCTGTCTAACAACTATGCATCTGATATTACGAGAACATATCCCGTAAACGGTAAATTTACGCAAAGACAAAAGGACATTTACAATGTGGTTTTGGAAGCGCAGGATGTTACAATTGACGCAATGCATGTGGGAGCATGTGAAACAGAAGTGAATAATAGAGTTAAAGCCCATTTTGCAAAAGGCTTGAAAATGCTGAACCTAATCAAGGATGATTCGGAGGTTGAAAAATATTATTATCACAGCATCGGTCATCCATTGGGATTGGATGTTCATGATTTAAGAAGAAGAGATAAAACAATGCAGGAAAACAATGTGTACACCGTTGAGCCGGGTCTTTATATAAAAGAAGAAGGAATAGGAATAAGGATTGAAGATGATGTTTGGGTAACAAAAAACGGTATTATTAATTTATCAAAGGATATTATTAAGACGGTAAATGACATAGAAAATTTTATGCAAGGATAGAATTAAATTGTTATTTACAGCTGTAATATTTAAAGTGTTCCATTGGAAACTTATCGGTTTATTATAAATTCTCCGTTTGTTTTTAATCATTTTTTAATTTAACATTAATTGATTTTGAAGTAATTGTGTGTAATATAGAATTAACATGAATAATATAACAGTAATGATGATTAATTTGGATATATGTTAATTTTATGGAGGAGATAATAAATGGATATAATATTAGGCATATTTATATTTTTCATATTTATTGTGGCAGCATTAAAAGTAGGTGTTGTACTGTTTAATATCCTGTTTACAATAATAGGAGCGGTAATCGGTTTTGTGGTAATTCTTGCGTTAATTCCTCTTGGAATAGGATTGTTGCTCATTCCCGCAATTGTAATAGGGATAATTGTTGCCATGGTTAAATGCATTAAATTAATTTTTTAGTTGACAAAAATAAGTTATTTATGTATAGTTTTAAATATGAAAATACATAATAACTTAAGCGATGAAGAGAAGAGTAGTTTTACAATCATGATATAGAGAACCGGGTAAGGTGGAAGCCGGAGATTGGTTTTAAAATGAAGATGGTCTTGGAGCTTCATACCTGAGCATTTGTTAGGGTATGACGTGAGTATACGTTATAATACACGGTTTAATTGAACCTGTTGAGGCACATATTGTGAAATATGTGCGAAAAAAGAGTGGTAACGCGACATATCGCCTCTTAGCTTATGCTAAGGGGTATTTTTTATAAGGAGGAAAAATGAACAAAGGCAAATATTATTTAACAACGGCAATAGCATATACATCCGGCAAGCCCCATATCGGCAACACATATGAAATAGTCCTTGCCGACAGTATTGTAAGATTCAAGAAATTAAACGGTTATGATGTATATTTTCAAACGGGAACAGATGAGCACGGTCAAAAAATTCAAATCAAGGCTGAAGAAGCAGGGAAAACACCTCAGGAGTATGTTGACGAAATAGCAGGTGAAATAAAAAGAATATGGGATTTAATGAATACCTCATATGACAAATTCGTCAGAACAACCGATCCTGAACATGTAAAAATCGTTCAAAAAATATTCAAGAAGCTATACGACCAGGGAGATATTTACAAGGGATATTATGAAGGATGGTATTGCACGCCGGATGAAGCATTTTTTACGGATTCTCAATTGGTAGACGGCAAATGCCCTGACTGCGGAAGAGAAGTTCATATGGCAAGGGAAGATGCATACTTCTTTAAAATGAGCAATTATACAGACAGATTGATGAAGCATATAGAGCAAAACCCTAAGTTTATCCAGCCAGAATCAAGGAAAAATGAAATGGTAAACAACTTTATTAAGCCGGGTTTGCAGGATTTATGCGTATCGAGAACATCATTTGACTGGGGAATTCCGGTTACATTTGATGAAGGTCATGTAGTTTATGTATGGATTGATGCTTTAAGCAACTATATAACATTCTTGGGTTATGACCCTGAAGGTGGCAATCACGGGGAGCTTTACAAGAAACTCTGGCCGGCGGATGTGCACTTAATCGGCAAAGATATTTTAAGATTCCACACTATTTATTGGCCGATACTGTTGATGGCATTAGGCGAAGAATTACCTAAGCAGGTTTTCGGTCATCCATGGCTGCTGGTTGGGGAAGGCAAGATGAGCAAATCAAAGGGAAATGTTATTTATGCGGACGATTTGGTGGAATTATTCGGAGTGGATGCAATCAGATATTTCGTACTTCATGAAATGCCGTTTGCCAGTGACGGTACACTGACTTATGACTTATTAATAGAAAGAATTAATTCTGACTTGGCTAACATCCTTGGGAATTTGGTTAACAGAACAATAACAATGACAAACAAATACTTCGGCGGGGAAGTTACTGCTCCCACGGCACATGAGCCGATAGATGATGAATTAATAAAGCTTGCTCTTGAAACAGCCCCAAGAGTCGAAAAGAAAATGGATGAATTGAGAGTGTCGGATTCAATTGACGAAATATTTGCACTTCTTCGAAGAAGCAATAAGTACATTGATGAAACACAGCCCTGGGTTCTTGGAAAGGATGAAAGCAAAAAAGAAAGATTAGGAACGGTTTTATATAATCTTTTGGAATCCATAAGAATTGCTGCGGTACTTTTGGAACCCTTCCTGCCGGAAACAGCTGAGAAAATTTTAAAACAGCTTAATACCGAGAAAAGAGATTGGGAATCCCTGCTTCAATTTAACGGGATGATTCCGGGACAAAAGGTCGGAACACCTGAAATTTTATTTGCAAGAATTGATGCCGCAAAGAAAATTGAAGAAATCAATAAGCTGAATGAAGCAAAAGCTCCGAAGAAACCTTCAAAGACCGAAGAAATAAAACAAGAAACTGTAGCTGAATCGGTAAAAGAAGAAAATAATGATTATATAACAATTGATGATTTTGCTAAATTGGATATGAGAGTTGCAGAAATCATAAAGGTTGAAAAACATCCAAGTGCAGATAAGCTCTTGGTATTTCAACTAAAAATCGGTGAGGAAATAAGACAGGTGGTTTCAGGCATTGCAAAATGGTATGAGCCTGAGGACCTGATTGGGAAAAAGGTTGTAATGGTTTATAATTTAAAACCTGTAACGCTTAGAGGTGTTGAATCAAACGGTATGATTTTATCTGCGGAAAAGGGCAAGAAGCTTTCGGTTGTATCCACTTTGGATGAAATTCCAAGCGGAGCGACAATATCATAAACAGGAAGGGACGCCCCCATTAAATACGGCGGTACTTTACGGATTAAAAGCTAAAGGATTTGAATCGATTAGATTCAAATCCTTATTTTGATTACATTTATTTCTTCCAAAGTCCGTGAAGATTGCAGAATTCATAAGCTGCAACAACTTCATCACCATCAACCAAAGCAAACTCGGCAATTGGTTCTTCTCCGGGAGCCAAGCATTTTTTCTGAGCACCAAATTTTGTTACTAAATAAATAAATTGAATATAGTGCTCTTCGGTCATCGGATGAATTACGCTGCCAACCTGTACAGTTACCTTATTTCCTTCAACCTTAACTTCCGGTATATGTTTTTCATAAGCAGCCTCTTTTGTATTGGCAATCAGTTCTTTCATTTCATGTCCGCAGCATACTAATTTTCCGCCGCCTTCCAATACCAATCCCACCAAATTACCGCAAGTTTCACAAATAAAGAATCTTCCTTTGTTACACATATAATACCTCCTAAATTTATATAATATCCAACATATAAATATATACCCAAATAAATATTTTTAAAACAAAATTAATTTGCGTTTCTTGATTTCATTTTAAGAGCCAGTACGCTTACAATTGCCATTGCTATTGCCATTGCGGCAATATTCAATATGGTACTTGCTCCTATTTCAAGAGCCGACGAAATATCATTCTGAACGAGAGCCAACATTGTCTGATAAAGACCAAGTCCCGGGACTATAGGAACTACTGCCGGAAAAATAAAGGTTGTTGCGGGCATTTTGAATTTACGGGCGGATAATTCACCCATCATTGCAACAAACGTGGTTCCTGCAAAAAAACCGAGTGTGGTATTCAGCTGAGTAGAGCATGCCATATATATGGCATATCCTACGGAAGCAGCAATGGAGGTGTGTATTAAAGTCTTTCCGGGAGCATTCATTATTAGCGCAAAAAACAAGGAAGCCGCAAAGCAGTAAATCAAATCTAAAATTATATCTGTCATTATTTCCTCCCGCTAAAGTAAAATTCCGATGGTATAAGCCATATAAATGATAACTCCGACTCCTGCCGCCAATGATGATGCCACCAACAATGCTTCCGTTGCTCTTGCAATGCCGGATATTAAATCGCCTCTTATCGTGTCGCGAATTGCATTGGTCATTGCAAGACCCGGCAAAAGGGGCATTATGCACCCGACAATTATATGATTATAGTTTCCCATTTTTGAAAAAAAGGTTATGGTTATTGCTATGCATGCTATAATAATGCCTGAAAAAATGCTTGAGAAAAAATAATATGAATCAAGCTTTTCAAAACGTTTGGATACTGCGGAAACAATAATTCCCGTAAACAATGCCGTGAAAAATTCAAGCACTTCTCCTCCGAACAATACGGTAAAAAATGCAGAAGATAAACCTGCATACAGTATGGAATATTTATATTTTAAATCCGTCCTTTTGCTTATACCTTCCAATTCTTCCAATGCTTCATCCAATGTTACCGAGTGCTCCGAAAGCCTTCTTGAAATATTGTTTACATCATTAATCTTTTGCAGGTTGATGGTTCTTTTACGGATTCTTTTTACTAATGTATTATTGTCATCTCCATTAACTGAAATTGTAATATAAAAGCCTGTAGGAGTGGCAATTGATTCTATGTCATGAACTTTAAAGGATTTGCATATAAATTTAATTGTTTCCTCGGCACGGTATGTTTCTCCCCCGTTTTCAATTATAATCTGAGCAGACAATTTAACAACCCTTAAAAGACTGCCTATGTTTAATTCCAAGCTATCACCTCTAAGCAACTTAATAAATAAATTATATCATTAAAAAGAGCGTTATTCAATTAATTGTTAAAACTAATAACTTCGTACCGAGTACCTGCCTGCCGCTTTATTCGCTTGCAATTATAAGGTACAAGATAATTAAAAACTTTTACTGTAAGTATTGAAAAAACAGCCGATTATGTATTATAATAGATTTACTGTTTGTTAACGGCATCGTGAGAGGCAGTCGACCTGCATATGGCTATAGCAAAATAAGTGAGTACTTATCAAGGAGAGATTAAATGCCGAGAAAAAAACAAATAAGACCGGAAACACAGTTTTTTCCGAGAAGACTCATGGAAAAACTTAATTACATAAAGAGTTATCCTCTGACGCTGATTGAGGCTCATTCGGGCTTTGGAAAGACCACCGCACTGCGGCATTTTTTTGAAACCGAGGTGCCGGAAGCCACGCCTGTTTATTGGCATACTTTCTCTGCTGACAGTACCACAGTCTCTTGGAAAGCCTTTTGTGCCTTGATAGGTGAATTTGACTCTGAAAGTTCAAAGCTCCTACTTGAGGCAGGACCTCCGGATGAGGACACTTTGCCTGAAATTCAGAGAATTTTCCGTAAATTGAGCTGTCAGCAGGAAACCTACATGGTTATGGACGATTTTGCAGCCTGGAATATTTGGGCTCCGGGGGAATTTCTCATGTTGCTCTCACTACATGGGAGCAAAAATTTGCATATAGTAGTAGCCTCACAGCTTCTTCCCCGTGAAGAGCACAATATCATCGTACAAAGCGGCTGCTTATGCCTGCTTAATGAATCCGTCCTCGCCTTCACCAAAGACGACATAGATGCTTATTACCGCCAGGCGGGAATTATCTTGGATGCCGTCCTGCTGAATGAGATAACAGAAATTACGGAGGGATGGATAATGGCTCTGTATTTGCAGATGATTTCCTTTATCGAAAACGGAACCTTTGAGAAGGGTGGCATGAGCAGCCTTATGTCAAAGGCTCTGTGGAGGAAGCTTCCAAAACGGGAGCGCGAATTTCTGCTGTCGGTATCCATATTTCCACGTTTTACATTAGGACAGGCAACTGCCCTGTCAGGTATGAGTGCCGAGGAAACAGAAAGGCTTCTTCAGGAAAAAAGAGTGTTCGTACACTACGACAAAGAAACGCGGCATTTCTACCTGCATAGCCTGTTTCAAAGCTTTCTTGCGGGGCAGTTCGAGCTGTTGCCCGAGTCGGAAAAAAAAGAAATATATTTTGCGGGAGGAGTGTTGGCGGAGCAAGCAGGTGACCGTGTCAACACACTGTTCTTCTACTATAACTCAGGGCAATGGGAAAGAATTCTATCCATGCCTCTTACAAGCTATGATATAGCGGATATAGCCGATGAAAACACAAAGCCCATGATCTTGGATATTTTGGATAACACGCCATTCGAAACCAAGAGGAAATACCCGGCAGCCATGGTGCCGCTGGCATTTACCCTGTTCTTTCTTCATGAAAATCAAAAGCTCATTTCAATGCAGCGGGAAATCATACAAATTATTGAGCAAAGCCATATCACACAGCAGTCAAAGGATTCTCTTTTAGGTGAAATGGAGCTGCTTATGTCATTTTTGGAATACAACCGCATCGACTCCATGAGCTCCCGGCACCGAAGAGCGTTGGAGCTTCTGCAGGGTCCGGCATCGCTTATTAACGTAAAAAGCACCTGGACATTCGGCTCACCGTCAGTTTTGTACATGTTTTACCGTGAAATCGGAAAGCTAAGTGAAGAGCTTAAGCAGATGGATGAATGCATGCCTGTTTATTATACACTCACGGAAGGTCACGGCAGCGGTGCGGAAATCATCATGCGGGCGGAAGCGCATTTTATGCGGGGAGAGCCAGACGAAGCGGAAATTCTCTGCCATAAGGCACTGTTCACAGCTGACAGCAGACGCCAGAACAGCATTTACCAGTGCGGTCTATTCCTTTTAGCACGTATAGCCCTGCTTAAGGGTGATAAAAAACTTCTGCAAGATGCATTGCAGTCGCTTGCAGAACGCTCGAGGCAGAATACAGAAGACTTATGCCGATATACGTTAGATTTGGCAGGCGGGTACCTGAACCTGATGTTGGGAAATACGGAGTGTATTTCACCGTGGCTTGCCGCCGGCGACATTAACGACAGAAGGCTTGTAATTATGACACAGCCCTTTGCTTATATAATTTATGCGAGACTGTTGTTGGAGCAGAAGGAATATCTGAAGGCCATTGGAGCATGCCGGTACATGATTGGCATTTCTTCCATATTTCCCAACATTCTGCCGCAAATTTACGCTAAAATTTACATTGCGCAGGCATTATATGCCACAGGAAAGCAGGAGGAAGCACTTTTAAATCTCAGGGAGGCACTGTCCTCCGCCGTGGAAGACGGCATATACATGCCATTTGCCGAAAACTACGAAGGATTTAAAAATCTGCTGCCTTCAGTCTGCACAACCGTTGATAAAACAGTCATTATACAGATTGAATACCTTTCGGAAATGCTTAAAAACTCATTGAATATTCTCAGCTCCCCGAAAATTACTCTCACTCCACGTGAGATCGAAATTGTGGAGTTAGTGAGACAGGGTCTCAGCAACAAGGAAATTGCCGCGGAGCTTTACATTTCCATCTCTACGGTTAAGACTCTTTTAGGGAGGATTTACGAAAAAACCGGCGTTTCCACAAAGACACAGCTTGTAATGCTTGACCTATAAACTCAGTAAAAATAGCCGTTCGGCCGACAGACAAAATTTATTTTGCACCTTACAATATAAAGTAAGGTGCTTTATTATGCAATTTTTGATCCTTGAGAAAGGAGGGTGTGCGGTACGGATAAAGAATATCACAATACACTGTACGGCGGAATTATTTTAGACATTATGTCCGATACGGATATGGAGGAAATCGTTTCAATCCGTATAAAGGGTGAAAATGAACCGCCACAGTACATCACCTACCGGGAGGCTCTTTACAGCCAGCTTGACGAAAGCCACAGAGGTAGGTTTGTTTTAGCAAGGGAAATTACCTTAAAGGAGCTGAAAGCCTCCGAGCATTCCGCAGCCTGGGAAAGATACCGCAAGGATCGCAGGGACCCGGAGGGCACAACACTTGCCGCGACAGACAGACATGCCGCAAGAAGGCTGTTTCTGAATGTCCTGAGCGGCGGCACAGAGGCTCTGGTGGTGGCAATGGAGTTGGTAATAGACGGCTTGCCGCCCGGATGCGGCAGAAAATATGAAATTAATACAAAATAAAAAAATTAAGGGAGGAACAATTTATAATGAATCAAAAATTCAGACTTATATGCAGCATGGCGCTGACAATATGCATGCTGCTTGCAATGCTTCCGTGGACGGCGCAGGCAGAATCACTCACGGGAGATGAAGACACCCCTGTGCTTAAAGTCGAAAACGAGGGTGAATTAAAGAAAGCTCTTAAAAGCACCACCCCCAGCGCTATAACCATTACCGAACAACCCAGGAATATAACGGTTAAACAGGGCAGCATTTCCGGCTCCCTGTCCGTATCGGCCGAGGCAGACAACGGCAATGGCGTGAGCTACCAGTGGTGGGTGAGAGTTGTTTATGAAGAAAATTATGAAGAAAAGTATTATGAGGAAGAAATTACCGGTGCTACTGAAAACACATTTCCCATTCCTGCCGACCTGACTCAGGGAATATATTATTATTCCTGCATCATCAGTGCCGAGGGCTGCGAGAATGCGGTAAGCTGGGAGGCGGAAGTGGCGGTGAGAAAACCGGGCAGCTTAGGCGTTGTCGTAGGTAAAACTGAGGTAGACAATGAGAACAAGAACAATATTACCGGCACGGGCATCACGGGCAGCGTAAGCTATAACCCAGATACCAAAACACTGACTCTGAACAATGCCGTTATTTCCGGAGATGGGATAAACACCGCCATTAGATCGGACGATGATATTAAGGTAGAGCTATTAGGAAGCAGCCGTTTAGGCACCGCTCCGGAAGATGGGTTGGATTCTTTTAAATATGCAATCACAAATGGAATCTATGCTGACGGAAAAAGTGTAACGCTGACAGGGAGCGGCAGTCTTATCATTTACGATTTACTGACAGGTATCGAAGCAAAAGATATCACCGTTGACATTACCGGAACCCTTACGATTATGGAACGTGGAGGCAGCAAAGCATGCTGTCTGAAAGCGGACGGCGGTACTTTGACAATCCGAAGAGGAGCACTTAACCTGGCATCGTACTATTCCAACTGTCTGTACGGTGATAGAATTGTAATAAACGGCGGCACCATAACAGCCCATAGTTTCTCCGGCATCGAGGACGAACCGCTTTTCGCCTTCAACCGTGTTCCCATATTCGGCAGCGGCTACAGCCACGGTGTATTTGCAGGCAGCGAAGCTTCCTCCGCAAAGGAAATAACAAACCCTACGGGCACGGACTTTACCGAAAGCAAATATGTAAGAATTGAGCCTAAAACCTCCGGCAGCAGCGGCGATGACGGTGACGGCGACAGAGACAAGGGATCGGGCGGCGCTCCGGTATCTTCGGAACCAAATGCTCCGGATACGGAAATCATACTCACATTCAGCCCTGGGGCACTAAGCTCTCTGTCCGGGGAAATCAAGGTGGCTTCAACAAAGGTGGATCCTTCGGAGCTTTCAGCCGAGGCGAGGCAGAAGGTTGGAAACCGTCCGGTATTCGATATAAGCGTCACGGCGGACGGTAAGAATGTTTCGGATTTCGACGGAGCCGTAACCGTATTTGTTCCATATACTCCTAAGCCGGGTGAGGATTTAGATGCCATAGTTGTTTATTACATCAACTCCAAGGGAGAGCCGAAAGTGCTGATTAACAGCGGATATGACAGTAAAACAGGCTGCGTTGTATTTACGGCTGAGCATTTTCCGCGATATGCCGTAGGCTACAATAAAGTAAGCTTTACAGATGTGAAGGAAAATGACTGGTATGAAGAAGCGGTAACCTTCATAGCTGCAAGAGAAATCGCCTCGGGAACAGGAGGAGGCAATTTCAGCCCCCAGGCAAATTTAACGAGAGGACAATTCATTGTTATGCTTATGAAGGCATATGGCATAGCCCAAGACACAAAGACGGCAGATAACTTTGCAGACGCAGGAAATACATGGTACACAGATTATTTGGCAGCGGCAAAGCGTTTGGGCATATCTCAGGGCACGGGGAACAATTTGTTTGAGCCGGATAAGGAAATATCGAGGCAGGAGCTGTTCACACTGCTTTATAATGTGCTTGAATGGTCAGACAGCATACCCGAAGGCAATTCGGGAATAAAGCTGTCGGATTTCAATGATTCCGATCTGATTGCAGAATGGGCTGAAAACGCCGCATCGTCTTTGATTAAGTCAGGCATTATAACAGGCAGCGCGGGAAATCTGAACCCGTCCGGCACAGCCACAAGGGCGGAAATGGCACAAATACTGTACAGACTGCTGTCAAAATAATATTGAAATATAAGCCTGCATCCTCAGCGAGCAGGCTTATATCATACAAGGAGGACATATGAAACTATATATTAATACCCTCGGAGCTTTTGACATAAATATTGAAGGGCAGTCCGTTATGGATAAGTTCTGCCGGACTGATACGTCAGACAGATTTTTTAAGTTCTTTCTGACCTTCAGAAACAAGAAAATTCTTCCTGAAACCATCATGGATAATTTGCTTGCAAACAGCGAATCGGATAATCCTGAAAATATATTAAATACCAGAATTTTCGAATTAAAAAGGATTATAGAATCATTTCTGCCTGAGGGTTCGGATGGGAATAAATATATAAGTATCAACTTTGCAAACGGATATTACTGCATGAAAACAGGAGAAAACACAAAGCTTGATGTGGATGAATTTGAAAGTCTTATCAAGCAAGGTGATTTTGAATACAGAAGAAATTCCGAAAAGGCCATTGAACTGTATGATGCTGCATTGAAGCTGTACAATGGAGCCTACCTCTCTGAAATTGAGCATGAGGTATGGCTTATGCTGTCAAGAAACTACTACAGCAGACTGTATATTAAAACCGTGTACAGACTTATTGAAATGCTCCGTGAAAGAGCAAACGGTGAAGAATCATATATATCCGTAATCAGAAGCCGTTTGGACGATCTAAAATAAATAAACAACTTCGCAATTATATGTTTGTAATAGGTAATAATTGTGTTATAATTACATAAATA
This sequence comes from Sedimentibacter sp., assembly GCA_036720515.1. Taxonomy (GTDB): domain Bacteria; phylum Bacillota; class Clostridia; order Tissierellales; family Sedimentibacteraceae; genus Sedimentibacter. The sequence goes on along the minus strand of DAIMMU010000029.1, from coordinate 4,991 downwards.
CAGGCGGAGGGCAAAATGAGAGAGAGGGAAGTTAAGGTTTTAAATATTGACAAAAAAGAAATCGAGAAAAAACTTATTGATTTGGGAGCTGTTCTTGTTAAAGATGAAGATCAGGTAAATTATAGATTCGATACCGATGATTATTTTTTGAAAAAAAAGTATATGGGCTATTTGAGAATCAGAATAACCAAAAATAATCTATCGGGTGAAACTAAGAGCACCATGACATTCAAAAGAAGTATCAAAAAAGATTCTCTTAGAGTTAATGAAGAAATTGACACAGACCTTTCTGATTGGGAGAGTGCCTCTAAAATAATTGAATTATTAGGGTATAAACAAAAAAGACCCGGTTATAAACACAGGAGATCATACCGGTATGAAAATATACTGTTTGAAATAGATACTTGGGATGAAGAAACATATTCAAAGCCTTATCTTGAAATAGAAGTTTCTTCATATGAGGAGCTGGAAAAGGCGATAATGCTGTTAAATCTTGACAGAAGTCAGATTACGGCCAAAGCCATTGATGAATTGAGGAAGGATTAAGAGTATTAATAAAGTTTAAATGGGGATGATGCTATGGTTTTAGTTGTTGATATCGACAATACAAATATTGTAATCGGTGTCTATAAGGGTAATGAACTTATGGGAAATTGGAAAATGGTAACAAAGAATGAAAAGACATCTGATGAATATGGTATTTTTATATTAAACTTATTGAAATATAATGATATCGATTATCATAATATTAATAGTGCGATAGTTTCATCAGTTGTGCCCAATGTAATGTATTCTTTTCAGAATGCTTTAAAAAAGTTTTTTGACATAGAGCCGATTGTTGTAGGTCCCGGGGTGAAAACCGGAATTACGATAATGACGGATAATCCGAGAGAAGTGGGCGCCGGCAGAATTGTCGGACTTGTAGCCGCATATGACTTATACGGGGGACCGTTGATGGTTATTGACTTTGGAACAGCAACAACCTATGATGTCGTAAGTGAAAAGGGAGAATTCAAATATGGAATCACGTCTCCCGGAATTCAAATTTCTGCGGATGCAATGTGGCAGAGAACTGCCCAGCTCCCGAAAATTGAAATAAAAAAACCTGATACCATTCTTGCCAAAAATACGATAACCAGCATGCAGGCAGGATTAGTTTACGGGTATATAGGACAGGTAGAATATATTATTAAAAAAGTAAAAGAAGAAATGAACAATGAAAATATGAAGGTTGTGGCAACGGGAGGACTTGGCAGGCTCATATTCGATGAAACCTCCGAAATTGACGTATTTGATTCTCAGCTGATTTTTAAAGGTTTAAAAATTATTCACGATAAAAATTATAAAAAATAAATATAAAAATTTGTAAAAGATTTGTGGTCAAAAAACACAAATCTTTTATTTTAATCCATGAAGTTTGGAATTATCATGTGTTGGCACATCGCGACAAACAAAAATATTAAGGAATTATCATCTGGTATTTATACAATACAAAAAGATTTCAAAAAAGGCTTTTAAAATTATAAAATTATGTTATAATAATAGAACAAACGTTCGGAAGGTGATCGGCTGCGGGAATAATTTCCCTAACTTGTGCACCGGGCGCCGCAATGCTCCGCAGTGCATGCGGCGGACAGGAGGTGAAAACAATGGGTCATATAATAATGCACATAGATGTTAATTCAGCATTTTTAAGCTGGACGGCCGCATATGAAAAACAAAAGGGAATAGAAAGAGATATACGGACAGTGCCGGCTGTTATCGGAGGAAACGAGCAAAGCCGTCATGGAATTGTTCTTGCTAAATCAACTCCCGCAAAAAAATTCAGTATACAAACAGGAATGTCACTTATGGAAGCAAGGCAAATGTGTCCGAATTTGCTTGTCATATCTCCAGACTACAATATTTACGTAAGAGCAAGCAAGGCTCTGAGGGAGTATTTAAAAAAGTATACTCCCGATGTGGAAATTTTCAGCATTGACGAATGTTTCTTAAGGTTTACCGATATAAGCAGGGAGCGGGCAGTTGAACTTGCCTATAAAATAAAAGACGGTATTAGGGAAAGATTTGGCTATACCGTTAATATAGGAATTTCCGAAAATAAGCTTCTTGCAAAACAAGCGGGAGATTTAGAAAAGCCTGACAAGTGTCACACCATGTTTATTGAGGAAATAAAAGAAAAATTGTGGCCATTACCGGTTGAAGAACTGTTTATGGTCGGAAGAAGAACGAAGCCGAAATTAAACAGATGGGGTATTTATACAATCGGAGGGCTTGCAAATGCAGATTATAAACTAATATCAACCATGCTTAAATCTCACGGCAGATTAATTTACAATTATGCCTGGGGAAGGGATATTTCAGCTTTTAAAGAAAGTGATCCCATAAAAAGTGTAGGAAACAGTAGCACCCTTAAATTTGATGTGACAGACAGGGAAACTGCCCATGTTGTATTGCTGAGCCTGACTGAAATGACCGCCTTAAGATTAAGAGAAGCAAATATGAACTGCAGAGTTGTAAGCATAAGCATTAAAGATAAGGATTTTGATTTTAAAATCAAGCAGAGAAAGCTTATGTATTTTACGGACTGCACAAGAGACATTTATATGAACACATGCAGCTTATTCGATGAATTGTGGGACAGCAAACCTATAAGGGCATTGGGAGTTTCCGTATCAGACCTGGAATTTTCAAAGATTAAGCAAATTAATTTTTTTCAGGATGAATTAAGTGTGAAAAATGAAATTTTAGATAAGACCGTGGACAAAATACGAGCTAAATATGGTGACAATTCAATTATCAGAGGAATTTTTGCCAACAGCGATTTAAAACCTCTCTTGGGAGGGTACCCGGATGATGAATATCCGGGTATGAGCAGTATTTTATAGAGGTGAGATATGAAAATTTTAAATGAGCCTATAAAAGTAATGGCTGTATTTGATACAAACGGAAAAATAGAGCCGGTGAAATTCAGGCTTGACGATAAAGTTGTGAGAATTGAAAAGATAATGAAAACATATGAAGAAAATATTATTGGAAATACAAGGGTTGTATTTGTATGCCTTCATAACGGAAAAGATATTTTCGAGCTTAAATATGAAGTCGACACGAAGACCTGGTATCTTTTTAAAAAATGAAAAAAGGAAGGGGACACACGGAAAAATAAAAGGAGATGACAGAAATATCCCATAAGCATCCCATAAGTTCAAAAAATTGTAAGATTTGAAATGTTGTAATGGGGAGGACCGGATGGTATAATATTTTGTGATTGTAACTAAAGGGGTAAGCATATGAGCGATTTGGACTTATTAGCTATAGATGCTAAAAACAATGAGGATTCAATGAATAAGTTAATAACCCAATATGAAAACTTTATATTAAGATGCGCCTCATCGGCTGCCCGAAGCTATATTTCAAAAAGTGATGATGAGTGGTCAATAGCTTTGTCTGCTTTTACTGAAGCAATCAATAATTATTCTGTCGGTAAAGGCAGTTTTTTAAACTTTGCAGAATTGGTAATAAGAAGGAGAATTATTGATTTTATGCGGAGCAAGTCAAGATATTCGCCGGAAATTACGGTAAATCCATCATTGTTTAACACTGATGCAAAGGATGAGGATGAATATACCATGCAATCGGAAATTGCAAAAAAAGTTTCGGTTGTTGAAGACAATTCAATTAAGCTTGAAATAACTCTTATCAATGAAGTTTTTTCAGAATATGGTTTTTCATTTATGGATTTGGCGGAATGCTCGCCAAAATCTAAGAAAACCAAGAAATCCTGTGCGCAGGCGGTGGCCTATTTAATAAATAATCCTATATTGACAAGTGAAATAAAAATTAAGAAGCAGTTGCCATTAAATATAATAGAAAAACACACAAGGATACCCCGTAAATTATTGGAACGCCATCGAAAATATATTATAGCAGCAGTGGAAATCATGTCGGGAGACTTCCCGAACTTAGCCGGTTATATGGGATATATTCGCCAGGAGTTGGAAAAATGAAAGCAATAATAGTTGAAGTTAAAGGAAAGCATGCAGCGGTATTGACTGATAAGGGTGCTGTTTCTAAAATTAAAAACAGGAATTATGTTATCGGTCAAGAAATAGTAATAAAAAATAATAATAATTTAATTAAGATGGCAGCTTCTGCGGCAGCCGCAATTATTATTTTTGTTACACCGGCATGGGCATATTTGACTCCTTATTCATATGTAAGCATAGATGTTAATCCATCCTTTGAATTTTCCATAAACAGATTCGACAGGGTTTTGACCGTGAAAGCTATTAATGATGATGGAAGAGAATTATCAAAGGATATAAACATTGACAGCCTAAAAAATAAAGAAATTCAAAATGCTGTAAAAAGCGTATTGGGCGAATTGAAGAACCGGGGATATATTATTGAGGGCGAAAGCGGGGTAATTGTAGCTGCATCAAGCAAAACTCAGGATAAAACAGATATGTTGTCCGAAAAATTACGAACTGCCGTTAAAGAAGAAGTAGGGAAGAAACAAAAGGCAGAAGAGACAGGAGAAACAGAAGTTAAAACAACAGAAAGCCCTGAAGAACCTGTGAAAACAAAAAAACCGGAAGAACCCGAAAATATTGAAAAGCCATCAAAAATACAGGATACGGAAACAAATAAGGAATCTGAAACACTTCGAGAAAATGAAGATTTTACCGATAATGAAAATACGGAAAATACGGATAAACCTGAAAAGCCAAAACGATCCGATAAATCAGAAAAGCCTGAAAAACCGGATAAGCATGATAAATCAGACAAGACAGAAAAACAGGAAAAAACGGAAAGGTCTGATAAGGCAGAAAAACAGGAAAAACAGGATAAAACAGAAAGACCTGATAAACCGGATAGGTCTGATAGACCTGATAAGCCGGAAAAGCCAGAAAAATCAGAAAAATCAAGAACAGACCAATCAAAAAAACAAAAAGAAAAAATAAATGTTAAGGTAATAGAGGTAACGAAAA
>DAIMMU010000236.1:0-2780 GCA_036720515.1 Sedimentibacter sp. | reverse complement strand
ACAATAGAATTCTTTGAAGGAATCTAAGATGCCCTAACCCAATTTTTTCGACCGTAAGGGAGAAAAAAATTGATGGTAGGTCATTCGCACCGAATTCCCAAAAATGCGACCAAAGGGAGCAAATATTTTGGTGAATGAGACTGCGAGATGCCCTAACCCAATTTTTTCGACCGTAAGGGAGAAAAAAATTGATGGTAGGTCATTCGCAACGAATTCCCAATTTTTGCGACGATCATAGGTATGGGGACACACCTCTACTATGAAGAAAGTCTTTGCGGGCATGAGGAATGTCCCCAAATATATAAATTGGTGAATGAGACTGCGAGAATTTCATCGTAAAGAATGTAATTATAAGATAATAAATCAATAAGAAGGAGGAAAATCTCATGGGTATTAGAAAATACAGACCAACCTCTCCGGCGTTGAGACAAATGACTGTTTCAACATTTGAAGAAATAACAACTACTGAACCTGAGAAATCTCTTTTGGCTCCGTTAAAAAGCAAAGCAGGAAGAAATGCACATGGAAGAATTACAGTTCGTCATAAAGGCGGCGGAGAAAAGAGAAAATATAGAATTATAGATTTTAAAAGAAATAAAGACGGCGTACCGGGAACTGTTGCTACGATAGAGTATGATCCAAACAGAAGCGCAAACATTGCACTTATTAATTATGTTGACGGAGAAAAAAGATATATTATCGCTCCGTACAAATTAGGAGTTGGAGATTCAATTGTATCAGGTCAAGATGCAGATATTAAAATCGGCAATGCTCTTCCTGTAAGAAACATACCGGTTGGTACAATGATTCACAATATTGAATTAAAACCGGGCAAGGGTGCTCAAATGGTTCGTTCCGCAGGAAATTCGGCTCAGCTTATGGCTAAGGAAGGCAAGTATGCACAGGTAAGATTACCAAGCGGTGAAGTGCGTATGATCCTTATGGACTGCAGAGCAACAATCGGTCAGGTAGGAAATATTGACCACGAAAATATAACAATCGGTAAGGCAGGAAGAAAGAGACATATGGGAATCAGACCTACGGTAAGAGGTTCTGTAATGAATCCTAACGATCACCCTCACGGCGGTGGCGAAGGAAGAGCTCCTATAGGAAGACCCGGACCTGTTACCCCTTGGGGCAAACCTGCATTAGGGTATAAAACTCGTAAGAAAAACAAGAAATCAGATAAGATGATAGTTAAGAGAAGAAATGTGAAATAGGAACTGAAAGGAGGAAATAGTGAATGGGTAGATCATTGAAGAAAGGGCCTTATTGCGAACCAAGTCTTATGAAAAAGATTGTGGAGATGAATGAAGCCAATAATAAAAAAGTGTTAAAAACTTGGTCAAGAAGATCGACAATATTCCCCGAAATGGTAGGCCATACATTAGCTATACATGATGGCAGAAAGCACGTTCCTGTATATATAACTGAAGATATGGTTGGACATAAGCTGGGCGAATTTGCTCCAACAAGGACTTATCGAGGACATGATAAGTCTGATAAATCTTCAAAAGTTAAATAAGAAGGGAGGCAGCTTAAATGGAAGCTAAAGCAGTTGCTAAATATATAAGAATATCACCAAGAAAGATGAAGTTTGTATGTGATATGGTAAGAGGAAAGCAAGTTGATGAAGCATTGGCAATTTTAAAATTTTATCCCAGCAAGGGTGCTAAAATTTTAGAAAAGGTTGTTAACTCGGCTGTAGCTAATGCAGAAAACAACTATGATATGGATAGAGACAAATTATACGTTTCAAACGCATATGCAAATCAAGGACCAACTCTGAAGAGATGGAGACCAAGAGCAAAAGGAAGCGCTTATAAAATATTAAAAAGATCGAGCCACGTTGGCGCAGTTGTAAAAGAAAGAGAATAACAACGGTAAAGGAGGTAAAACATGGGTCAGAAGGTAAACCCTCATGGGCTAAGAGTTGGTATAATCAACGATTGGGATTCTAAATGGTATGCTGACAAAAAGAATTTCGGCATTCATTTAACTGAAGACTATAAAATTCGTGAGTATATAAAAAAGGTACATTTTCAATCAGGTATTGCAAAAATAGAAATCGAAAGATTTGCCAGCAGAATTAAAGTAAGTGTATTCACAGCAAAGCCGGGTATGATAATCGGAAAAGGCGGTACAGGTGTTGACCAGTTGAAAAATGCCATAGAAAGTATTACCGGCAAAACTGTTATAATTAATGTAGAAGAAATAAAGGTACCAGAATTAAATGCGCAATTAGTTGCGGAAAATATTGCAAGTCAGATTGAAAAGCGTATTTCATTCAGAAGAGCAATGAAACAGTCAATGCAAAGAACAATGAAAATGGGTGCAAAAGGAATTAAAACGAGTGTATCCGGAAGAGTTAACGGAGCTGATATGGCGAGAACCGAAGGATATTCGGATGGTAAAATTCCTCTTCAAACTTTAAGAGCCGACATAAGCTATGGTTTTGCTGAAGCAGATACAACATTCGGCAAGATAGGCGTTAAGGTATGGATATGCAGAGGCGAAGTTCTTAGAAAGAAAGGCGAACTTTTATCAGATTATCAGGAGCCTACAAGAGCATTGAACGATAATAGAGACAACAGAAAAAAAAGAAGACCAGGTAATTATAAAAGAGATAAAAAGTAATAAGTCCTGAAGGAAGGAGGAAATTATTATGTTAATGCCTAAAAGAGTAAAACGCCGTAAACAACAAAGAGGTAGAATGACCGGAATTGCAACAAGAGGAAACAAAGTAACATACGGCGAATATGGGCTTCAAGCACTTGAGC
>DAIMMU010000235.1:0-2792 GCA_036720515.1 Sedimentibacter sp. | reverse complement strand
CTATGAAACTAAATTATTAGGAAGTGAATAGTTTGATTGTTAAAAGGGGAGATGTGTACTACGCCGATCTAAGCCCTGTAATTGGTTCGGAACAAGGAGGAGTCAGACCGGTGTTAGTTGTACAGAATGATATTGGGAATAGATACAGCCCTACAGTGATTGTATCTGCAATTACGTCTCAGATTAACAAGGCGAAGCTGCCTACTCATATTGAAATAAGTTCGGAAGACTTCAGCCTTCCTAAGGATTCTGTTGTTTTGCTGGAACAAATACGCACAATAGATAAAAAGCGGCTTAAAGAAAAAATAGGACGCTTTGATAAAAACCTCATGGGAGAGGTGGACGATTGCTTAAAAATCAGCTTAGGGCTGATTGATTTTTAAGAAGACTTACCCTTGTTTTTCAGCAGAGTTCTGACACTGCCAATCATATACAGAGAGCCGACAAATGCTACTATGTCATTTTTGTCAGCTTTTTTAATTATGTCAAGTATTTCATAATAGTCTGATATGGGCGACGTATTTATGTTTGAATGATTTTTGATTAAATCAGCCAATTCCGCCGCTTTTAAGGCTCTGGGACTTAACGGAGTCAATGTGTAAATTTCTTTTGATATGGGCAATAATAATTTTAGAGCTTCGTCCGGATTTTTATCCTTAAGAATGCCAAAAAAAAGAATTATCTTTTTATCCTTGAAATATTCTTTTACAGTCTTTGTAAAATGACTGATACCGTCAATATTATGCCCTCCGTCAATAATGATTAGGGGATTTTTATTCATAATTTCAAATCTGCCGGGAAATCTGCAGTTTGAGAAACCATTCTTAACACTTTCCGAACTTATATTAAAGCCTTCCTTTTTTATAATTTCTAACGCCGAAAGAGCTGTCAGAGCGTTTAAAAGCTGATGCTCACCCAATAGACTTATTTTAATTTCAGGCAGATAAAACACATCATCCTTCAAATATTTAAACCATTGTCCGGTAATATCGGATTTAACCTTTTCAATATTATGTATATTTGCTTCAAATACCTCCGCATTTTTTTCTGCAGCCACATCCTTTATTACATTTGTTATATTTTCTGCCTGCGGATAAATTACAACAGGGGAGCCTTCCTTAATTATGCCTGTCTTCTCATAGGCGATTTTTTCCAATGTGTCTCCTAAGTAATCCATGTGGTCATAGCTTATGGAAGTTATAACTGTAACCAATGGATTCTTGACTACATTAGTCGCGTCAAACCTTCCTCCCAATCCCACCTCAAGAACTAAAAAATCTATACTTTGTTCCTGAAAATATATAAAGCCTATGGCTGTTACGACTTCAAATTCAGTGGGGTGGTCATATCCTTCGGAAAGCATAATATCAATTTTCTGCCTTACCATTGCCGCTATTCTTGCCAAAGAATTCTTATCGATATGCTGTTTGTTTATTTGAATTCTTTCGGTAAATTCTTCTAAGTAGGGGCTTATGAACAAGCCTGTTTTGTAGCCTGATTCCACAAGCACTTCATGAATTAAGCTGCAGGTTGAGCCCTTGCCGTTTGTTCCGGCAACATGTATGATTTTACAGCTGTCCTGCGGATTGCCCAATAATTCCATGAGTCTTATTATATTTTTCAAACCAAGTCTTGAGCCAAACTTATATGTGGAATGAATAAATTCGATTGCTTCTTCGTAATTCATATAAAACCTCCGGCTTTATGCTATGATTATCTTATATTACATAAAAGATTATTTCAATATAAATATGATAAAATCAAAGTTATAAGTTGTCAATCCCTGTTGATTGTGTTAAAATATCTTAGAATTTAAGGATTATTGAAGGGATAACAATGAAAAACTACTATAAGATTAATGAAATCTCCAATCTGTACAATATTGGGAAAGATTCTTTGCGCTATTATGAAGAAATCGGATTATTAAAGCCTGAAAGGGATAAAAACGGATATAGACTCTACAGCATTCAGGATATTTGGAAGCTTAACATTATTAAGGATTTAAGAAATTTAAACATGCCGATGGAAGTAATTAAGGATTACTTGGAAAATAAAACAATTGAAAACACCTTAGACATTTTAAATGAAGAAATAGCAATAATAAATAAAAAAATGGAACAGCTTAAAATGCAAAAAAATACAATTCTTTCAAGAATGAAATCCCTGAAGGAAGATGCTTCGGAAAAGAATATTGAAATTATAGAGGAAAAGGAGCTGAAGGAAAGAAAGGTTATAGTGCTTAATGATACCTTCAGCAGAGATGAGGAAGCGGATTTTCTCATTAAGAAGCTTCACAAGAAGCATGAGGATAAATTGTATCTTTTAGGTAACAATTATGTTGGAATAACGATGAATCTATCCAAAGTAAAGGATGGAATTTTCAATGCATATACATCCGTATTTTTCATATTGGACATAAACGACAAGAATTATGACAAGGTGATTCCAAAAGGAACATACTTAACATTGTCCTATAGAGGTTATTACGATAAAACGAAGGAGTTTCTGCCTCGAATGATGGAGTATGCAAAAAAATGTAACTATAGAATAATGGCGGATCCTATTGAATTATACAAAATAGATGTGCATGAAACAAGCAGGACTGAGGAATATTTAACAGAGCTTCAATTGCTTATAGAAAAAGAAAGGAACTGATATGATAGATGTAAAAAAACTTGACAGAGAGCTATTAAGTGTTGAAAAACCTGCAAGATATGTGGGAAGCGAGCTTAACTCCGTTGTAAAAAACAAAGATATTGATATAAGATTTGCATTTGCATTTCCGGATGTTT
>DAIMMU010000234.1:0-2799 GCA_036720515.1 Sedimentibacter sp. | reverse complement strand
GATATCACTCTTTTTACTTCATTTATTGCTTCATCTGTTTTCCCGGGATTTTTTCCTCCCGCCTGGGCAAAGTCAGGTCTTCCGCCTCCGCCGCCTCCGGCTATGGTTGCAGCCTTTTTAACCATATTTCCCGCATGTATTCCCTTCTGCACCAAATCCTTGGTTACAGCGGATACAAACAATACTTTATCGCCTAAATCCGAAGCTATAAATACTGCGCAGCTTTCATTTTTATCTTTTATTTTGTCGGCAATTTCTCTTAATGAATTTGCATCCTTATCCTTAAATTTAAGAGCAAATAATTTTATACCGTTTATTTCTTCATATTCATCAAGAATCTGGCTGATATTATTCTTCAAAATCTCGTTGTTCAGCTTCTGAATTTCTTTATCCTTTTCCTTGGATTCCTTTTTAAGCAAATTTACTTTGCTTAATAAATCATCCTTGGATGTTTTCATAGATAGGGATAATTCCTCCGTCAAATTATCTAATTCATCCAAATATTCTATGGCTGCCCTGCCGGTTATCGCCTCTATTCTTCTTACTCCGGATGCTATGCTTCCCTCGGAAATTATTTTGAACAATCCGATTTTAGCTGTTTCATCAATATGAGTTCCCCCGCATAATTCCTTGCTGAAATCTCCGACACTCACAACCCTAACCATCTCATCATACTTTTCGTCAAATAATGCCATGGCACCGGAATTCCTTGCCTGTTCTATATCCAAAATATCCGTTTTAACCTGATAATCGGCTAAAATTGCTTCATTGACTTTTTTCTCTATTTCCTTCAACGTTTCATGGGAAACAGCTTCAAAATGTGTGTAGTCAAATCTCAGCCTGTCTTCGGAAACATAGGAGCCTGCCTGATTTACATGCTGCCCTAACATTTCCTTTAAAACCTTGTGCAATATATGTGTTGTTGTATGGTTCTTTGCGGTATTTTTTCTTTGATTCGCATTTACCTTGGCAGTCAGTTTATCCCCCACGGAAATACTTCCCTTGATAACATTTATTTCATGGAGATAAACAGAATTGTTGAATTTTCTTGTATCTGCCACCTTTGCCAAAGTATCTTCCGCAATAAGTTCTCCCGTGTCACCTGTCTGACCGCCTCCTTCGGCATAAAAGGGAGTTTTGTCTAAAACTATTATTCCGCACTGCCCCTCATTAATAGTATTAACCTGTTCAGAATCGACTGTTATAGCAATTACTTCGGAAGTATCCGTTAAATTGTTGTATCCGGTAAATATTGTTTTATCCGTATCAATGGTGAAATCATTGTCCTTCCAGCCTGAAGCTCCGGTAGACCTTCTTGCGTCTCTTGCCATTTGCCTATGTTCTTCCATAACCTGACGGAGCTGTTCTTTATTTAAACTAAATCCATTTTCATTAAGTATTTCTTCAGTCAGCTCCGAAGGAAAACCATATGTATCATATAGTTTGAAAGCAGCTTTTGCATCTAACACTTTTTCATTCGTTTCTTTCAATATTTGTATTTCCTTCATTAAAAGTTCAAGCCCCTGGTCAATGGTTATTTTAAATTTTTCTTCCTCAAGGCTTACAACCTTTAAAATATAGCTTTCTTTTTCCGATAATTCAGGATATGCTTCCTTCCAATTATCTATAACTACCTTCACAGTGTTTGTTAAAAACTCATTATGTATACCTAAAAATTTACCCCGGCGGATTGCCCTTCTTATTAAACGTCTTAAAACATAACCTCTTCCTTCGTTGGAAGGTATTACTCCGTCACCTATCATGAATGCTGCCGCTCTTGAATGGTCGCAGATTACTTTCATTGCAGCGTCATTTTTTTTGTCCTCGCCATATTTAATCCCCGATATTTCCTCAGCTTTTTTAACTATGCTTAACAGAGGTTCTACATCAAAAACAGTAGGTTTGTCTTGGAGAACCGATGCTACTCTTTCCAACCCCATTCCTGTATCGATGTTAGGGTTCGGAAGAGGATGGTACACTCCCTGTTCATCCTTGTCAAACTGAGTGAAAACCAAGTTCCAAATTTCAATATATCTGTTACAGTCACATCCGGGCTTGCAGTCAGGTGAGCCGCAGCCTCTGTCTTCTCCCGTGTCATAGTATATTTCAGAGCATGGACCGCTTGGACCCACTTCCAATTCCCAGAAATTATCGTCCTTGCCTAATCTCACAATCCTTTCCATAGGAATTCCAACCTTGTTGTGCCAAATTTCTTCAGCCTCATCATCCTCCAAATAAACTGTTACCCAAAGTCTATTTTTGTCGATTTTTAGTACATCAGTTAAAAGCTCCCATGCCCAAGCAATTGCTTCCTCCTTAAAATAATCGCCAAAGGAGAAGTTGCCTAACATTTCAAAAAAAGTCAGGTGCCTTGCAGTTAAACCTACATTGTCAATGTCACCTGTCCTCACGCATTTTTGACATGTTGCCATTCTTTTTGCAGGCGGAACCTCAGCACCGGTAAAATATTTTTTCAATGGTGCCATTCCTGCACCAATAAGCAGCAAACTTTTATCATTCTTAGGTATCAACGAAAAGCTTTGCTCGGTTAAATGCCCCTTGCTTTTAAAAAAGTTCAAATATTCTTTTCTAATATTATTTATTGAGAATCTATCTAATTTATCCATTGTTCCTCCAGTGAAATAAGAGTCTTTATTAAGTGATTATAATGTATTCTTTCACATATTGTCAACAATAAAGATGCCCTAACCCCATTTTTCAGAGTCTTTTTTCTGAAAAATGGCTGGTAGGTCATTCGCAACGAATTCCCAAAATATGCGACCGGAGGAAGCAAATATT
>DAIMMU010000233.1:0-2832 GCA_036720515.1 Sedimentibacter sp. | reverse complement strand
ATATTAAGAATCGCGAAGGCGCAGATCACTCTGCGCCTCTTTTACATCGGTGTTATAAAATCACCGAATACATATCCGTCAATTCCGTTATAGTTTATTCTGTACCATTCTCCTACCTGTTCGGTTATCCTTACCGTTGCTCCGTTTGGAATCATTCCTATCACTTCGCCGCTCAGGGCAGGACCGTTTCTTATATTCAGATAACCGCTCGATAAAGTAACTCTTCCTGTTTGACCGACACCCGGCTGCGGACCTGTACCCGGCTGCGGACTTGCGCCGCTGAAATACTCATTAACGGAATCCGCAATTGCTCTTGCAATCGTATCTATGTTATTGGTAATCCAATTGGCATCCTCAATATTGTCATGATATGCGACCTCAATTAAAACCGATGGTGCATTTGTCCTTGAAACTTCACCTAAGCTCGTAGTCGGGACAGCACGTACTTGATCAGGCAGAGGATATATTTCTTTAAAATTTTGAACTAATAAATCAGCCATCCTCTGCCCTTGTGTGCTTCCGGGATAATGAAAAACAATTACTCCTCTGTTTCTGCCTTCCTGAGATTCTCCCGATGCGTTTGAATGAATTGCTAAATGAAAATCCACATTCTTTGAATTAGAATCTCTTATAGAAGAACCCGCTGTCATTTCAGGAGTATTTCTGTAATAATCTATTCCATATTGCTGAAGATACGGAATCATTGCATCTACTATTTGATTCATCCAATATTCTTCGCTTCCCTCTGTTACGAATAAATTGTATTGCTGTGTCGATGGGCTTAAATATATTGTAGGCATTTTATTCCTCCATTTCTCATTAAAGTTAATTTATTTTATGCATTCTTATTGTTACTGTTAACATATAATATAAGGGGGGATTAAATGATTTTCAGAATATGGAGATTTTTAAGAAAATATATATTTATTATAATTTTTATATATTGCATGTTGGTAATTTTGTTTTCTATAAGAGGGTAATATAAAAGGGCAAGCCGTGAATATCACGGCTTGAGGCAAAAAATTTAAGAGGCATTTATAAATTATTCATTTACAAATGTATTAATATTATACTACTTTTCTGAAAAATATCAATTATTTTTTTTATATTCTTCTCTTAACATAGACATTAAGTGTAAATCGAAATACTCATTGTTTCTTTTTGCTGCATTCCTCATTATACCTTCATATCTGAATCCGAGGCTTAAGTACAATTTTGCCGCGGTATTTCCGGTATAATGATCTAATGATACCCTTTCCATTTTTAAAATATTGAAACAATACTCCAACAACAATTCCATTGCTTCTCTTCCGTAGCCCTTCCCGAGATAATCTTTTTCACCTATATAAATTCTTGTAATATCAATGGAATCCGATTCTTTCGATATTTTCGAAAGATAAATCCTACCGATAGGCTCTTTGCTTTTCAGGGTAATTGTATATTGCTCGTTCGAGGAATCCTGCTCTCTCAAAATGAATTCTCTTACAATTTCCTCGTAGGTGCGCATTTCGTTGATGGTCAGGAATTCTTTTATATAATCCTGCTGCTCCCACTTCGCAAATATTTCACAATCACAAAAAACACTTTTCCTTATCATAATGTTTTCAGATATCATTTTTTTCCTCCGACTATTTGAATTTAAATCTATTATATCCGAATATAATGGATTTTTCAAGCAACCGGCTGTTTTCATCCACTATTCCTTTAAGTCCCATAACAATAAGCAAAAAATACAAATAGTTTTTATATGCATGTATTATAATTATAAAGAAAATGATAAAAAAGGTATTGGTCATAATTATGTATCTTGAAACAGTCTTAGTTTCCAAAAATATTTCTAAAATCGTCTTGCAAATATTACCGCCATCCAATGGCACAATGGGAATCAGATTCATGTAAGCTAAAAATAAATTTATATTTGCAAAATCAAAATACTCTGTATTTCTAAATCCAAAGTAAAGGCATAAATTACATGCGGCGCCCGAAAAGAACAAAATGAACTTTTTAACATATGTAATATCTTCCAAGTCAGCATTAAAATTAAACCCGAACAATGTAATTTTAACCTTTGAAAATCCAATATTCAGTAATATTGCCGAAAACACATGGGAAACTTCATGTGCGGCAAGTGCAATAATTAACATTTCCCCAAAGGGCTATTTTATCAAATCATATAATGTTGAAGGATTTATTGATGCACCATCCTCCCAAACTTCTATATGAAGAATCATATTGTCTTCCTTAAGGGCTCCTATTACATCTCCCTTGGATACACTGTCTCCCTCTTTAACATAAGTTTCGTTTATTTTACCGTAAATAAATGTTTTTTCATCGTTTTGAATTATAATGTAGCCTGAAAGTTTTTCATTGTTTCCTAAGGATACTACTTTCCCTTCCGTTATTGATTTAACTGATTGCGTCTCAGATTTAATATCCATACCATGATTGTAATATGATACATCGTCAGTTTTATTCAGTCCGTATTTACGGTAAAGTGTTCCTATAACCGGTGAAGCCGATTCCTTCTTTCCGACAAAGGGCAACTTGTTTATTGCAGCTTTAAAACCACCTGTAATCGTATCTCTCACTTGCAGCAATTCAATGCTTGCACTCATTTTTTCATCTGCAGCATTTATAAATTTTTCCGATAAGTCAGAGTTTATATTCTTTGTTACAATAACTGCCGCTACCAAGACTATGCTGAAAATAACCTGCAGCGCTAATTTTTTATTAAATTGTTCCTTTCTTTTAATGTTGATTCTTTTTTTTGTTAATTTATTCATTTCACCACCCCTTCCATACATTTTATTAATGTGTTACAAGCTTTATTAC
>DAIMMU010000028.1:0-19211 GCA_036720515.1 Sedimentibacter sp. | reverse complement strand
TTACCTTATAATTATATGGCAGAGCAATACAAAAATCAAGATTTATATTATCAAGTTATAATTTATTTCGTCAACTACGCTTCGTACCGGAATATCAAGCTTGCCAACCATCACAGAATATGTCGCCAATTACGTCTTGCGTATAGAATTCTCTCTATATCAACGACTTCTAACTTTTCATCTATGGTAAAAAAGACAATATAATTTTTAACGATCAGCTTGTGATATCCTATCATTGCAAGCCGTTCATCAACTACGAAAGGACATTTTTGCGGCATGAACGCTAACCCACTGATAGCTTCTTCAATGATATCCATCATTTTCAATGCAGTTATGGGTGCCGATAGTTGTGCGGAAATATATCGAACAATGTTGCGTAGGTCATTCTCCGCAGGTTCCGATATATCAATCCTATATCTTTCCATCAGCTATCTCCTGCCGAATGTCTTTCATGACATCTTCAAGTGGACGCTTCCTGCCCTCTATTGTGGCCGCTCTTCCCTCATCAAGCAGGTGATAAAGTTCAAGCTTGCCATTGAGCATTTCATATGTCTCAATACTCATAACAGCTAAATCTCCTTGTCCATTTTTGGTAATATAGACAGGCTCTCTATTTTCATGGCAGAATGTTGAAATTTCGTTATAATTATTTCTTAAGTCTGTGCTGGATTTAATATTTGGCATAAAATCAACTCCTTATCTAATCTAAAGATATTATACACTAATTTCTTTAGATTATCAAGTCAAACTGCATATGAAAAAAGCTACATTTTATTGGTTATTACCAACAAAAATGTAGCTAATAATAAAGCTGATGAAGGGAATCGAACCCCCAACCTGCGGTTTACGATACCGCTGCTCTACCTTTGAGCCACATCAGCATATTAAAGAATGGAGATAAGGAGGCTCGAACTCCTGGCCTCTTGAATGCCATTCAAGCGCTCTCCCAGCTGAGCTATACCCCCATGCAGATATCTTTGGCTAATTACAGCATATATATAATTTAATACATTTTTGATGATTTGTAAACAAAAACTTACTGCAAAATTATATTTCAAAAATCTTCCAACGAAATATTTGCGTAACACTGGTTTATTTAAAACATATAATAGCAATGGGGACACACGTACTCAGTCCTGAAGGATGAGCTGAATGTACCCAAAATAAATAATTTTTTATAAAGGAGTGTATATATGGACAACAATAATATTCCTTCGAACTATTATTATAGGAATGATTATCGCGACATGTATTATGATGATAATGATGTTTTCAGCAGCAGATATGACGATGATTATAACAGGAGGTTCGACAGGAGATTTGACAGAAGATTTGATATGAGGTTTGACAGAGATTTTTATGACGACCCTTGGAGATATTATCAATACCCATATTGTGACAGATACGGAAGATGTGAAAACCCTATATGGTGGATGTTCTGGCCCTTATTTTTCCGATAATATTTGTAAGCTTATTAAAAACGGGACGTTATGCGTCCCATTTTAATTTGTGATATTAAAATTTTCTGCTTCCCGGTTTTACAGGCTTTGAGCCATCTTTGCACATGGGGCAATTGTCTTCATCATATGTTTCAAAGAATAATTCTACCGAGCTGTAAAGAGGCAATTGTATTTCACTTACCTTTCTATCTACGATGCATCCGATTCCTACTACAATACCGCCTGCATTTTCAAGAACCCTTGCTGTTTCCATAGATGATTTTCCGGTAGTTACTACATCCTCCATTATTAATATTCTGTCCCCCGGCTTTATTTCAAAGCCCCTTCTCAATGTCATCTCATTATTTTCTCTTTCGGTAAATATTGCCTTTATACCTAACTGTCTTCCGAGCTCATATGCTGCCGTAATACCCCCCATTGCGGGTCCTACGATAATATCTAAATTAAGTGATTTCACCTTGTCTTTTACAATAGATATAACTTTTTCCGCCTTGTCAGGATATTGAAGAAGCTTTGCGCATTGACAATACCTGTTGCTGTGTTTTCCTGATGAAAGCAAGAAGTGACCTTCAAGCAATGCATCGCATTCCTTTAATATTTCAACTACATCAATCATATTATTCTTGTATGATATAGTAGACAACTAAATCATACATTCCTTTCATATATTTACGCTCTCTTTTTGTTTTTGCCGAATTTTTAAAGCTGAAGGAGCGTAGCGGATGAAGCTTTAAAAATTCGCTCGGCTTGATAGTGTTATCTTATCCTGTATAATAGAAGTAGGCACTGTGGACTTTTTATTTTATTCTATAGCTTTGACTATTCGAAGGAGTGTATTGCCACAGTTTTATCTAAAATTATTTATAGTTGGATAAGTTTTAAAACTTTTATCTCCCGCAAGTCTATGATGATAAAACTAAGTGGATCAAAGCAGTTGCCGAAAATTTATTAAAGGATGTGGTTTAATGATTTATGTTGGCATTGATATTGCCAAGCAAAATCACTTTGCCGCTGCCATGACCGCTGATGGTGAAGTGTTAGTTCAACCTTTTACTTTTACTAATGATGCCGAGGGATTCAATACCTTCCTTTCAAAGATTAAGTCTTTCGATAAATCAAACACTTTGATTGGTCTTGAATCAACAGCTCATTATGGTGAAAATCTTGTTTGCTTTCTTTTTAGCCTTGGTTATCGTATTTCTGTCATAAATCCTATTCAAACTTCTTCTTTGCGAAAAACTAACATTCGCAAGACTAAAACCGATAAGGTCGATTGTATGTTAATAATCAAATCATTAATTGTGAACAAAACAAGACTTTATTCAAAATCTGATATTAACTCTCTTCGCCTTAAAAGTTTTTGCCGTTTCAGACAAAAATTAAAAAAATCTAAGGCTAAACTTAAAATTCAACTTGTTTCTTATGTTGATGTTATTTTCCCTGAACTGCAGTACTTTTTTAAATCCGGTATCCATATTAATACTTGCTATATGCTTTTAATGAAGCATTCTTCTCCAGATGAAATCGCTGCTTTACACCTTACATACTTGGCTAATCTCCTCCGAAAGGCTTCCCATGGTCGTTTCGGTAAAGAAGAAGCTATCGCTTTAAAAAGTCTGGCAAAATCATCTGTGGGTACTGGTAATACCGCTGTTTCTATTCAAATAACTCAAACTATTACACAAATTGAATTACTAGAACAGCAATTGAATATTATTGATGAAAGCATCAAATCAATTATGCTTGATATGGATTCTATAATTATGACTATCCCTGGAATCGGCTTTCTTAATGGGGCTATGATTCTTGGTGAAATTGGGGATATTTCAAGATTTTCGAATCCTTCAAAGCTATTAGCTTATGCCGGCTTGGATCCTACAGTGAACCAATCCGGTAAGTTCATTGCTAAAAGTACAAAAATGTCAAAACGTGGCTCAAAACTGCTTCGTTATGCCTTAATTAATGCCGCATGGAATGTTTCACTTAACAACAAGACATTTGATGATTACTATAAACTAAAACGCTCACAAGGGAATAATCATTATGCAGCCCTCGGTCATGTGGCTCATAAGCTGGTTCGTATTATCTTTAAAATACTTAAGGATAATATTGCTTTTAATTTAGATTAATACTCTAATTTTTTGCCTATATCCGTAGCCCTTGTTTTGGTGTGCCATTTTTCTATTGCCAAATTTATTTGTCTTATTTGTCATTTTTTACTTGACAATTCATAGTTGGTCTCCTTATACTACTCCTCTTATTTCGTCAATGGACTTAATATTTTCATTATCCAAGAATTCTGACAAGTCATTGATTATATCTTTTGCAGCATCAGGCTTAATGAAGTTTGCTGTTCCAATTTGAACCAACGCGGCTCCTGCCATAATAAATTCAATTGCATCGGCAGCATTCATTATGCCGCCTAATCCGCATACAGGTATTTTTACCGCTTTCGCGGCTTCATGTACCATCCGGAGAGCAACAGGCTTAACACAGGGTCCTGATAATCCTGCATAAATATTGTCAAATACAGCTTTTTTATTTTTTATATCTATTGCCATTGCCTGAATTGTATTAATCAGGGAAATTGCATCAGCACCTGCCGCTTCACAGGCAACAGCCATGTCCGGTATATTTTCTGCATTGGGAGATAATTTAACCATGAGAGGTTTTCTGCATATTTTCCGAACCCTTGAAACTATTTCATAAGCTACCGAGGATTTTATTCCAAATGCCATGCCGCCGCTTTTAACATTTGGACAGGAAATATTTAGCTCAATTGCATCCACATTTGATTCATTTAGTTTGTATATCCCATGAAAGTAATCTTCTTCACAGTGTCCTCCAAGATTTGCAATTATAACAGTGTCATAACTCTTCATTCTTGGAAGCTCTTCGTTTATGAAATTGTCAACTCCCGGATTTTCAAGTCCTATACTGTTCATCAATCCCATAGGCGTTTCCCAAAGCCTTATTCCTTTATTACCGCTTCGCGGCAGTAGAGTAAGACCCTTGCTGCATATTCCGCCTAAAATTGACAAGTCATAAATTTGTGAAAATTCTTTTCCGAAACCAAATGTACCGGATGCGGTTAATATTGGATTTTTAAACTTAATCCCCATTGCATTTGTTTCTAAATTTGCCATATACACCTCTATGTTAATTCTTCACCTATAAATACGGGACCGTCCTTACAGGCTCTCTTATTTCCTTTTTTTGTTTCAACGGTGCATCCAAGGCATGCTCCTATACCGCATGCCATTCGCCTTTCAAGTGACACATAGCATTTTATATTATTTTTACAGCAGCTATTTATTATCTTTTTCATCATTATTTCCGGTCCGCAGGCAATTACGGCATCATATGAAATGTACGGAACATAATCCGTAACAAATCCTTTTTCTCCAAAACTTCCGTCCTCGGTTACCGCAATAGTTTTATGTGCATATGATTTGAATTCATCAAAAATATACATACATGCCGAATCCTTGTATCCTAAATATGCATCTGCCTTTTCGCCCAATATTTTAGTCAGGTACAATAGTGGAGCTACTCCTATGCCTCCTCCAATTATTGCGACCTTTCCTTGTATTTCATCTGTGTCAAAGCCGTTTCCAAGAGGACCGAAAAGCTGAATTTCATCATTTTGATGCAGACCGCTAATTTTTCTTGTTCCTTCTCCCTCTATTCTATATAGAAATGAAACAATATTTCCATTAACATCATTTACGCTTATAGGTCTTGGAAGCAGGAATGAATTATCCAAGGTTTTCAGCATAAAGAATTGACCGGGTTTAATATCGGATTCAAATACTGCCGAAAGTCTGAATATATTATTCAAAATTTGTTTATTTTCCGTAACTGTGGTTATTTTGACCTTCATTGATTTCTCCGGTTTATATAATCAGCATTAATTATGCTCATACGCTGTATCGCAATATACACATCTGTATATTTTTTTCTCTTTATCCGTCAATTTGAATTTATGAGTTACTTCCTGCTCAACTGAGGTAATGCATCTTGGATTTTTGCATTTTACAACATTCTCAATTTCCTGAGGCAATTGGAGATTTATTTTATCAATTATAACAGATTTATCTATAACATTAATTGTTATATTAGGGTCTATAAATCCAAGAACCTTAAGATCCATATTTATATTGTTTTCTACCTTGATTATATCCTTCTTGCCCAACTTTTTACTTTTAGCATTTTTTATTATGGCAACACTGCAATCCATTTTATCAAGATTTAAATAATGATAAATTTCCATTGCCTTGCCTGCCTGAATGTGGTCAATTACCAACCCTTTTTCAACACTGTCTATATTAAGCATTTTTCTCCACCCCCAATAATTTCATTATTAAAGCCATTCTTACATACATTCCGCATTTTGCTTGTTTAAAATAAGCTGCTCTCGGGTCATTGTCTATTTCCACCGATATTTCATTAACTCTTGGGAGCGGATGCATTACAATCATATCTTTTTTTGCTTTTTCCATTTTACTCTTGTTCAAAATATAGCTGTCTTTTAATCTGACATAATCCGCTTCATTGAAAAATCTTTCTTTCTGAACTCTTGTCATATAGAGAACATCAAGCTCTCCTATTATATTTTCCAATCTTTCTTCTTCTTTAAATTCCAAGCCGTTTTTAACTAAAATTTCTTCTCTTATATAATCGGGAATTCTGAGTTCTTCGGGCGATATCAGTACAAACTTTATGTTATCATATCTTGATAGAGCCTTTATTAACGAATGAACCGTCCTTCCGAATTTTAAATCACCGCAAAGACCTATAGTAAAATTATCTAATTTACCCTTTAAAGTCTTTATAGTCAATAGGTCTGTCAATGTTTGTGTCGGATGCTGATGACCGCCGTCTCCTGCATTTATAACAGGTATGGATGCCTTCATTGCTGCTACCATGGGAGCACCTTCCTTTGGATGCCGCATAGCTGCTATATCCGCATAGCAAGCAATTGTTCTTATTGTATCAGCTACACTTTCACCCTTTGCCGCCGAGCTTGATTCAGCCGACGAGAAGCCCATAACACTTCCTCCTAATCTCAGCATTGCCGCTTCAAAGCTTAGTCTTGTTCTTGTACTAGGCTCATAAAATAGTGTTGCCAGTACCCTTCCTTTGCATACATCAGCATATGCAATCGGATCTGCAATTATTTCATCTGCAAGGCAAAGTATTTCATCTAACTCCTGCAGTGACAGATCCATTGGTTCAATTAAACTTCTTCCTTTTAACATTGTTCCTCCTTTTTAGCCTCTCAGGACTATTTTAAAGTATTTAATCATAAAAAAACACGATGAGAAATAGGGTTAGGGCTATAAAAAATCTTCCTTGCACAGCAAAGGAAGACTTATTCATAAGTATCTATATTTCCTTCCCAGCCTCTCTGTGCTAAATTAAAGGTTATTAACTTCAACTTATACTATTATATTTTTGAGTGTATGTCAATAACTTTTTATTCCTTGTCGGAAATTTCATTGTTGTCAGCTTGATATACAATTTTTGTAATTCTTCTCTCTACTTCACTTCTCGGCAGCCATATCTGCCTTTCACATGTGGTGCATTTTATTCTGAAGTCTGCGCCTACCCTCAGTATTTCCCAATCATATCCTCCGCAGGGATGTTTTTTCTTCAGCTTCACAACATCCCCTGCATTTAATTTCATAGGCATAGTTAATCTCCTTATATTGAATTTTATTGAACATGTCGGTATTCAAATATTAGTGATGCTTTATGTGCTGATAATTTCAATGTAAAACAGGTATGTTTCACATGAAACAATTTTTATTCTTGTCGACAGCTATATTTATTTATACATATAATTTTAGTTATCATAAAAACCTTTATAAGATAAATAATTCAATATTATATTGTTTTCATAAAATATCTTGCTTGATTCAGAATTCAGCACTGATTTTGCAAGGGGTTTGTCTTGCATAAAGCTTAATAAAGGGGCTGCCAATGCAAAAATCAAATATAATAGTATAACACCTTTTAATATTCCCATAAAAGCTCCGAATAATCTGTTTGTAAGATTTAATAGTGGCAGTTTCATTATTGTGTTTATTAAAACAGATATAAGAAGCAGCGCTGCATAAATTGCAAGAAACGTAATAACAAAGCTTATTGATCTTATTAATAAGAGACTTACATTATCTACAAATACCGCGAAAGTATCGGAAGTTTCATTTATCAGCGTGTTGTTTACAAACTTTTGTAGTTCAGCGGGAATATTGCTGTTAATATTCCTAATCACATTTTCAGAAAGCTTTGCTTCAAAGAAATCATGTAGTTTTACAAACAGTTTTGTATTTTTTAGTAAAAAATTTTCTGCAAAATGGTAAACTTCTTTACTTAAGAAAAATGATATTACAATACCCAATGTATCAAAGACTGTTTTAATAAATCCCTTTCTGTATCCCTGAAAACACAAATATCCGATAAAAACAACTATAATAATATCAATTGTCATTCTTTTTCCCCCTTTAATGGTTTATTTTATTTGTCCTTTGATAATTTTATTTTTAAATAAAATATAAATTGTATTCCCTTCTATTGAAATATCAGATATATTTTCATCATCTTCAAAAATTTTATCTGCCTTGTTACTGTGAAGCAAATAAATCTCATTGTTATTATAAACTAATATTTTATTTTCAAATATTTTTAAATCGGTAACTGCTGAAGGTGCTTCTTGGATTTCAATAACCTTACCTTCAAAATTGTAAGATATCAATTCAGCAGAATTATCTTTTTCTAACAATATATTTATTTTTTGATTTTCATGTGATATGTCATAATCTATTATTTTATTATAGACGCTGTTCTTCCACATTAATTTTCCGTTGTTGTTATAAAAATATATATTTTCTGTTCCTATTGCTATTACATTGTTATTTATGACTTTTGTCTTAATTAAAATTTCATTTTCTATTGAAGCACTCCATAATTCTACATCATCCATAAGGTTAAAATATAAAGTATTGACCGGAGCTCCGTTTACAAAAGTCAAGGTTGTAAGTGAATAAGCTTCAGATTTGTCACTTATAGACAAGCCGGTTATTATATCCTTGAATTCTTTGTTATCCACGACAACTTCATTATTTTCATTAATTATAAAAAGAGTTTGTCCATTTCCTTTTACTATTATGCCCGTCTTGCCGTTTTCACGTGAAACATTTATAATATTCCCATCAATTTCAGCAATTACAAACTGTTGATTATTCTTATCCATCACTGTTATATTATGGTTTGTCTGTCTGAAAATATAATTATCCGCAATAAACACTTTGTTAGAAAACTCGGTTGTTTCATTTTCCCATAAAATTTTATTGTTTAAATCAGTGTAAACCATTTTTTGATTATTATATGATATTATACCATTTTCAAAAAATTCAAACTCATTTAATGTATTAATTTCTGTTGTTTTTATATTTTCAATTTTATATACTTTTTTTTCATCTAAAACTGCTAAAAAATCTTTAAAATATGCAGAATATGAGATGGCAATTACAAAAACTAAAATTATTACAATAAATAGTATTATTTTTTTCATATATCACCTTTAATATTATGTTAATCAATTATACCAAATTTTAGATAACATTGCATTAATTAATTATTAAAAAATGGGGATATTCCCTTCCTCTTTCCACTTTAGGCATTAATCTTAAAAAAGGCTGCTATTCATAGTAAGTAAGAAAAAAATAATAAAGCGAATACTTGCATAACACGATTTCATTCATAGAGAATGCGGGCTAAAAATCCGTTAAGCAGCTTGCACTGCTCAGGCGAAACCAATTTGTAAGCTGTAGGATTTTTAGCCGGAATAAACTTTAGAATTATTTGCCCAAAACCGTGATCGTGTTTTTTAAAATCAAAAGAAGAAAGTTCCCTTTAATACTCTCCCTCCGATATTTCATTTAGTGCTTTTACTGCTGCCATAATATCTGATTTTTTATTAAATGGTCCCACACCAAATCTTACAGCTCCTATTTTTTCTGTTCCAATAGCTTTGTGCGCCAATGGAGCACAATGAAGTCCCGGTCTTACGGCAATATTATATATACTGTCTAAAATATTTGCTACTTCAGAGGAATCCATTCCTTCAATGTTAACGGGAATAACACCGCTTCTATGTTCAATGGACTCAGGACCGTAAATTTTAATTTTAGAGTTATTTTTTAATTCCTTGATGAATATATCCAAAAGATTTTTTTCGTGGCTGTAAATCGATTCTGTGCCCCTTTTTAAAATATACTTAAGTCCAGCATTTAATCCTGCAATACCCGGCAGGTTATGAGTACCCGCTTCCAATTTGTCAGGATAAAAATCCGGATGTTCCAAACTGCTTGACCTGCTTCCGGTACCCCCTTCTTTTAGTTGTTTCAGTTCTGTATCATTATTTATAATAAGGACTCCTGTTCCCTGGGGGCCCAACAGTCCCTTATGACCGGGAGCCGCCAAAAAGTCAATATTGTGTGTTTTTAAATCAATATTTAAGACTCCTGCACTTTGTGAGCCATCCAGCAAATACAGCACGCCATACTTTTTGCTTATTTCACCAATTTCCTCTATAGGAAATATGCTGCCTGTTAAATTTGAAACATGAGTTGTTACAATTAATTTTGTATTTTCTTTTATGGCATTTTCTAATTCCTTTAAATTTATTGTTCCGTCTGAGGCACATTTTACAATTGTATTTTCAATCCCTGTTTTTTCTGATTCCTTTATAGGTCTTAGAACAGAATTATGCTCCATTTCGGTAGTAATTACATGATCTCCGGTATTTAAAATACCCTTTATGGCAATATTTAAACTATCTGTTGCATTAAATGTAAAAATTGCTTTCATAGGATCATCAAAATTGAAAAGCTCAGCTAATAATTCCCTTGTTTCATATATTACTTTAGCACCTTCAATAGCCATGGCATGACTTCCCCTGCCGGGATTCGCTCCATATACTTTCATGGCTTTCATTACATTTTTATATACCGATGAAGGTTTCGGAAATGTTGTAGCTGCATTGTCTAAATATATCATATTATCACCTGCTATTTTTATTTTCATTAACATTATATGTTAATCATAGCGCTGTGATATAATTAATCTTTATATACAACCCTTCCATTGCAAATAGTATACTTGACCTTCCCAAACAATTTTTTTCCGAAAAGAGGTGAATTGCTTGATTTAGAATAGAATTCATCAACCGTCCATTTTTCATCAGCATCAAATATTATCAAATCGCACTTATTTCCTTCTGTAATTCCCTGCTTCAAGTTATAGAGCTTTGCAGGACTTGCGGTCATTTTTTCCAACAGCTGCATAATTGTAAGATGTCGTTTTTTTACTAAATATGTTATACCTACAGATAAAGCGGTTTCCAACCCTATGATACCGCTGGGTGCTTTTGTTAACTCCCTGCTCTTTTCCTCCCGGCTGTGAGGAGCATGGTCGGTAGCAATGATATCAATAGTACCGTCCTTCAACCCTTCAATTATTTTTAATCTGTCTGTTTCTGTTCTTAAGGGCGGATTCATTTTTGCATTTGTATTATAAATAAGCACATCTTCCTCTGTCATGGAAAAATGATGAGGCGAAGCCTCAGCAGTAATATTTGCTCCCATTCTCTTAGCACATCTTATAATATCAACCGATAAGCCTGAACTTATATGCTGAAAGTTTACTTTTGCACCTGAGTGCAATGCAATCAAACAATCTCTTGCAACCATCACATCTTCCGCAATATGAGGAGCTCCCTTAATACAAAGTTTTTCCGAAATTCTGCCTTCGTTTATTCCGGGATTGCTTATTAACCGCGGATCTTCTTCATGAAGGCTTATGGGTACGTTCAGTCTTTTGGCTTCCATCATAGCATTTAATACAATGGCAGTGTCCATAATGGGAAAGCCGTCATCTGTAAACCCTGCCGCGCCATATTTCATTAACTCCTCCATATTTACAAGTTCTTCACCTTTTAAACCTTTTGTTACGGCTGCAGTTTGAAGAATTTTTATAGGTGAATTTTTGATTAAATCATTTATTTGCTGAAGTACTTCTATATTATCGACCGCTGGATAAGTGTTAGCCATACAGACAACTGTAGTAAAACCGCCTCTGGCTGCTGCGCTTGAACCGGAAATTATGTCTTCCTTATATGTGAAACCGGGTTCTCTGAAATGTACATGAATATCTATCAACCCGGGAGCAATAATTTTACCGCCAGCATCTATTATAGTCTCGTTTTCTTTATTTATATTTTTATCAATCTTTTTGATAATATCTCCTTCAACCAAAATGTCCGCAATTACGTCCGTTTTAGAACCAGCATCTATCACCCTGCCATTTTTTATAAGCATTTGATCACCAACCTTTTTTAGATTATATCACAATGAAACCAAAAAAAAAATCAAAAAAGCAGTAATATGATTTATGAGTTTAACTGCTGTTTTTATTGTTATATGGTATATTGGTTTGCAACAAAAATAAATCTCCGCTACGAAACGGAGATTTATCTAATTTATTTTAATTTTTCCATCATCTTGTTATATTCTTCCTGCTGCGCCACTTCATAAGCATCTCGTTTATAATAATGAGTGTGCAGAAGCTTATGAGAAATATGGCTGTTTGGCTCTTTTAAATACTCTTCATACAGCTTTATGACCTCAGGATTCTTGTGTGATTTTCTGAGAGGCAGTGATTTATCAAGCTCATATAAAGCATCGGCACGTTTAGCCTTCGGATTTACATCAAGCCTTTCCTTTGCAGATACATGGGACTGACCTCCGCCATGCACACAACCGCCGGGACATGCCATGACTTCTATGAAATGGTACTCTTTCTCACCCTTTTTTACTGCTTCTAAAACTTTTGCGGCATTAGCAGTTCCATGTGCTACAGCTATTTTCACTTCCGTATCCTTGCCATCAATCGGAAGGACTACCGATGATTCTTTAACACCGTCAAGACCTCTTACACCTTGATACTCAATTTCTTCCAAATCCTTGCCTGTCAAAATGTCTGCAACAGTACGAAGAGCTGCTTCCATAACACCGCCGGTTGCGCCGAATATTGCACCTGCTCCCGTGTATTGACCTAATATGCTGTCCGGCTCCTCATCCGGCAAGCTGACAAATTTAATTCTTGCCTGTTTTATCATATCACCTAATTCTCTTGTAGTTAATGATATGTCAACATCTCTGAGTCCATCCACTTCCATTTCCGGTCTGTTTGCCTCTGTTTTCTTTGATGTACATGGCATTATTGAAACGGAAAATATTTTTTTCGGATCTATTCCCTCTTTTTCGGCATAATAGGACTTCACAATGGCGCCAAACATTTGCTGCGGTGATTTGCATGTCGATAAATTATCTAAAAATTCAGGGTAATTCAATTCGCAAAAACGTATCCAGCCAGGTGAGCAAGAAGTAATCATCGGTAACTTTCCGCCGTTTTTTACCCTGCTTAAAAGCTCCGTGCCTTCTTCCAATATAGTCAGGTCTGCTGAGAAGTTTGTATCAAAAACCTTGTCAAAACCAAGTCTTTTCAACGCTGCGACCATTTTTCCCGTAACATCCGTTCCGACGGGAAGACCGAATTCTTCACCAAGAGATGCTCTGACGCCTGGTGCGGTCTGAACCACAACAAATTTATCGGGATCATCAATTGCATCCCATACATCATCGATGTAGGTTCTTTCCCTCAATGCTGCCACAGGACAAGCCTGAATGCATTGTCCGCAATATACGCATGGAACATCTTTCATGCTGTAATCAAATGCAGGAGCAACTTCCGTAACAAAACCTCTCTTTGTAAAATCTAAAATACCTATTCCTTGTACATCCCTGCATGTGCTGACACATCTTCCGCATAAAATGCATTTACTTGTATCTCTTACAATGGAATATGACAGGTTATCAATTTTTGCCTCTCTCTTGGCACCTTGAAATTCTATGTCGTTTATATTCAGCTCATCGCAAAGCTTCTGCAACTCGCAGGTGCCGTTTCTCAAACAAGTTAGACATTCTCTGTTGTGATTTGCCAATATTAGCTCTACATTCATCCTAACTGCATTTCTTACTCTTTTTGTATTTGTCCTTACATTCATGCCGTCCTGAACCTGAAGTACACAGGTAGCAGGAAGGTTTCTCATGGGAACACCTTTAATATCAACTTCTGCAATACATACCCTGCATGCAGCTACTTCATTTATATCTTTTAAAAAGCAAAGAGTTGGTATATCAATACCCGCTTCTTTAGCTGCCATTAATACAGTGTAATCTTTTGGAACACTGACATTAATTCCGTTTATAGTTAAATTTACTTTATCCAAATTTAGCACCAGCCTTTCTTACTTCTTAATGATTGCATGGAATGTACAAGCTTCCATACAAGCACCGCATTTAATACACTTATCCTGATTAATTACATGAATTTCCCTGACCTTACCTTCTATGGCTCCTACGGGACAAATTCTTGCACATTTAGTACATCCTTTACAATCCATTGTAATGATATATTTAAGCAGTGACTGGCAAACACCTGCCGGACATCTTTTTTCAATAACATGGGCTTCATATTCATCTCTGAAATATCTTAATGTTGACAATACAGGATTTGGTGCTGTCTGGCCTAAACCGCACAGTGAAGTATCCTTGATATTTACAGCAAGCTTTTCCAATTTATCAAGGTCCTCCATGGTTCCTTTACCTTCGGTAATTTTGTCTAAAATTTCCAACATACGCTTTGTACCTTCTCTGCATGGAGTACATTTGCCGCAGGATTCATCAACGGTAAAATCAAGGAAAAATCTTGCAATATCAACCATACAGTTATCTTCATCCATTACAATCATACCGCCGGAGCCCATCATGGAACCAACCGCAGTAAGGTTTTCATAATCTATGGGAGTATCTAAGTGAAGCTTTGTAAGACATCCGCCTGATGGTCCTCCTGTCTGAACAGCTTTGAATTCCTTACCGTTTGGGCATCCTCCGCCTATATCATATATAACTTCTCTTAATGTTGTACCCATGGGTACTTCTACAAGACCGGTATTATTAATTTTTCCTCCCAATGCAAATACTTTTGTACCGGGTGATTTTTCGGTACCGAAGCTTTTGAACCATTCGGGACCATTAATTATTATTTGCGGAACATTCGCCAATGTTTCTACATTATTTATAATGGTTGGCTTGCCCCATAATCCTTTGTTTGCCGGAAATGGCGGCTTGTTTCTTGACATTCCCCTTTTTCCTTCTATTGATTGCATAAGTGCTGTTTCTTCTCCGCATACAAAAGCTCCCGCGCCCAACCTTATTTCTATATCAAAGTCAAAACCGCTGTTGAATAAATTTTCTCCTAAAAGACCTAATTCTTTAGATTGTTCTATTGCAATTTTCAACCTGTGAACTGCTATTGGGTATTCGGCTCTGACATATATAAATCCCTTTGTAGCTCCTATTGCATAGCCCGCTATTGTCATAGCTTCCAATACCGCATGAGGATCTCCTTCCAAAACACTTCTGTCCATAAAGGCTCCCGGATCTCCTTCATCAGCATTGCATATTACATATTTTTGATCCGCCTTATTAGGTGCTGCAAAGCTCCATTTCATTCCTGTTGAAAAACCGGCTCCACCTCTTCCTTTTAAACCGGAATCCTTAATCAGCTTAATAACTTCATCGGGAGTCATTTCCGTAAGAACCTTTCCAAGTGCAAAATAACCGTCTCTTGAAATGTATTCATTAATATTTTCAGGATTTATAAGCCCGCAGTTTCTAAGTGCAACCCTCATTTGTTTTTTGTAAAAATCTACTTCACTTAATGCTTTTAATTTTTCGTCCTTAGCACTTTCCTCGAACAAATACTTTCTTACGATTCTTCCTTTTAATAAGTGTTCTTCAACTATTTCATCAACTCTGTCAATGGTCATTCTTGCATAAAATGAACCTTCAGGATATATTATTACAACAGGTCCTACTGCACATAGTCCAAAACATCCGGTGCCGACAACCTGAACTTCTTTGTCTAAGTTAACCTCTTTTATTTTTTCTATAAATCTTTCCTTGATCAGGGCTGAATTAGATGAACTGCAGCCTGTTCCTCCGCAAACCAACACATGAGATCTGAAAATATTCATAATCATCCTCGCTTTCTATTGTTACTTTTCTGAGCCGATTGTATATTCAAATACAACCCTGTTATTAACCAAATGCTCTGAAACAATTCTTTTTGCTTTTTCAGAGTCAACATGAATATAGGTAACTTTTTCCTTATCCGGTTCACATATTTCAACTATTGGCTCTAATGTACACATTCCTATGCATCCGGTCTGCACAACCGCAACATTGCTTAAATTTCTTTTAGCAATTTCGTCAACAAATGTAGCAAGAACAGGCCTTGCTCCCGCAGATATTCCACAGGTTGCCATACCGACCACAACACGTATATCCTTATCGGTATTTCTCATTTCAACATTTTTTATAGATTCATCCCTTAACTTTTTTAATTCTTCCAAAGATTTCATAATAACCCCCTAATCCTTGTATTTTGCTAATATATCCGGTATCTTTTTCGGCTCTAATTTTCCGTAGACATCTTGATCAATCATCATAACAGGTGCAAGACCGCAGCAACCCAAGCATCTGGTTGCCTCAAGAGTAAACAAGTTATCGGCTGTAGTCTGACCAACCTTAATATTCAATTCATTTATCAATTTGTTCATAATCAGCTGAGAGCCTTTTACATAGCATGCCGTACCGAGGCATACTCCGATTTTATGCTTCCCCTTAGGCTCAATGGCAAATTGTGTATAAAATGTAGTTACCCCATACACTTCAGCCAATGGCATGTCTAATTCGGAAGAAATGAACTTTTGAACCTCTATAGGCAAATATCCGAAAATCTCCTGTGCCCTGTGCAACGTTTGCATTAATGTTCCTTGAGTATCTCTGATTGTATCGATGTACTCCTTAAGTTCAATAAAATGCTTTTCATTTGCCTTTACATCAAGTACCTTTGTCAAAATAAATAACCTCCTTTTAGTATTTCTATATTTGTGTTTAATTGAATTTATTATATATTTACGTTAATTAAATGTCAATTCATAGAAGGAATATAAATGAAAAAGTATGCGAATTAAAGAAAACTGTTACTTAAATTAATTAGTATTGTCCTTTTATAATAATATATTTACTATAATTCACATTATACATTATAATTACAAGCTGTGTATCTTCCATATATATTTAAAAATAATCAGAATCTTGTTAATTTACAAATTTTTTCTTAATTATTGTAAAAACAATGATTAATCTTCTACCTTTAATAAATCCAATATTCTGTTTAAATCATCGCTGCTGGTATATTCTATCTCTATTTTTCCCTTATTCTTATTTTTTTTAATATTTACCTTTGAGGAAAATCTGTCTGTGAGCATTTCCTCCAAATATACAATGTACTTATCTTTTTCGGGCTTTGTTTTTCGTCCTGGCTTTTTTGACGCACGCACAAGCTTTTCTACGTCTCGAACACTTAAATTATCTCTTGTTATAATGTCCGTTATAGATTTTTGCTTTTCTTTTTCTAAACTTAAAATTGCTCTGCCATGTCCGGCAGATATTAAATTTTTTACTATTTTGTCCTTTACGTAATCATCCAAATTGCTTAGTCTCATAATATTAGTAACGTATACCCTTGACTTGCCGACTATACTTGATACCTGTTCCTGTGTTATGCCGTATCTTTCCATAATATACTCATATGCATTTGCTTCATCTATGGGATTTAAATCTTCCCTTTGAATATTTTCAATTAATGCAATTTCAGAAGCATTTCTGTTTTCAATATCCCTCACTATGCAGGGCATTGTCTTGATATTGGCATTTTTACATGCTCTCCATCTTCTTTCACCTGCTATTATAGTGAAGAAGTCACCATCTTTTCTTACAATTATAGGCTGAATAACACCATATTTTTTTATGGACTCCGTAAGTTCATTCAGCTTATCCTGCTCGAAAACCTTACGAGGCTGATTTGGATTTGGGGAAATCAGGTCAATATCTATTTCTTGGATTCTTTCATAGTCTTCTTTCTCCAAGTTTTCCGGAATTAGTGCAGACAATCCCTTTCCTAATGCTTTTCTTTTTACAGCCATATTCTCCTCCTTAATTGCTCTTAATAAATTCTTCCGACAGTTTTATATATGCGATGCTTCCCTTGGATTTATCATCATAAAGCATAATAGGCTGTCCAAAGCTTGGAGCCTCTGCAAGTCTTACACTTCTTGGTATAACGGTTCTGTATACCTTGTCCTTGAAATATTTTTTAACCTCTTCCACAACTTGTACGGAAAGGTTGGTTCTGCCGTCAAACATATTTAATAGAACCCCTTCTATTTCAAGCTTAGGATTCAAATTTTTTCTTACAAGCTTAACCGTATCAATAAGCTGTCCCACACCTTCCAAGGAATAGTATTCGCATTGTATGGGTATTAATACCGCAGCGGATGCCGTAAGAGCGTTTAAAGACAGCAGACCAAGCGACGGCGGACAGTCTATTATAATAAAATCATAATCTTTTTCAATTAAGTTTATTTTTTCCTTTAATGTTTTTTCCCGATATTTTGTATTGGTAAGCTCTATTTCAGCTCCTGCCAATTGGATATTTGCAGGAATAATATCTAAATTGTCTATCTCCGTTTTGAAGATGATTTTATTTATGTCATAATCTTCAATCAACACATCGTAAATTGTGTATTCAAGCTGGTTCTTGTTAATTCCGAATCCGCTGGTTGAATTACCTTGCGGGTCAATATCAATGCTAAGTACCTTCTTTCCCTTTAATGCCAATGCTGCACACAAATTAACATTGGTTGTAGTTTTCCCTACGCCGCCTTTTTGATTGAAAATACTTATCACCTTGACCATCTTATCACCTTCTACATACTTTTTTTCGGTATCTTTACCTTTATCTCGATGTACTCATCTGATTCTTTCTGTTCAAATTTAGCTTCTATACCTGTTTTTACTATTTCATTGTAAGCATTTTTTATTGTATTTATATATATTTTGTAGTTAATAAAATTCCTTACATAGCGCTTGTCCCTTTTTTTCTTGACATTTAAATCCTCGGCAATTGAATTTACAAGTTTTTCTGTTTCATTGACATTTAAATCCTTTTTAATTATTCTGTCAACAATACTGAGAAGTATCTCTTCATCTTCTATTTTTAACAATGCTCTTCCATGACGCTCAGTTAAATTTCCTTCCCTTAATTTTTCTTTGACTGATTGAGGAAGCTTAAGAATTCTCAATTTATTTGCTACCGCTGATTGAGATTTTCCTAATTTTTGAGCCAATTGAGTCTGGCTTAAACCAAATTCGCCGATAAGTCTTTCAAATGCCATTGCTTCTTCAATAAAATCCAAATCTTCCCTCTGCAAATTTTCAATCAATGACATTGCCGCTGATTCTTCTTCCTTAGCTTCGATAACTACTGCGGGAATTGTATCCATTTTTAGCATTTTTACAGCTTTATAACGCCTTTCCCCCGCTACAATTTCATAAATATCATCATAAATTTTTCTAACTGTAATAGGCTGTATAATACCATAGTTCTCGATAGACTGGCTTAATTCTTCCAATGCCTTTTCATCAAAAATTTTTCTTGGCTGATTTTTGTTCGAAATTATTTTGTTAACATCAATATGAACAATATTGCTTA
>DAIMMU010000027.1:0-19260 GCA_036720515.1 Sedimentibacter sp. | reverse complement strand
GGCTGATTTTTGTTCGAAATTATTTTGTTAACATCAATATGAACAATATTGCTTATCAAGAATTTTCCCCCCTTATTTTAATGGCTCCTTGCTTGGCTTTCCTGCTTTTCTTGGATATTTTCCGCTTGTTGGTTCTGTTTTTTCTATTATAACAATTTTTCTGATAATATTGGTACCCGGAATGTGTATTTCTTTAATTTCTTTTATTTTTCCGCCTAACTTCTTGATTGCATTGTCGGAATTTGTGATTTCCCGGGAAATATTATCGCTTTTATATGCGGCAAAATATCCTCCAACCTTTACAAACGGAATACAATATTCACTTAAAACATTAAGGGGTGCTACAGCTCTTGAAACACATATGTCGTAATTTTCCCTGTGTTCCTTACTTTGACCAAAATCTTCGGCTCTGCCGTGAATAAGTTTAACATCCTGCAAATTTAAAGCCTTAACAACTTCAGACAAAAAATCTATTCTTTTTCTCAAGCTGTCCAACAGTGTTAATTTATAATTGCCGTTGACTATTATAAGGGGTAACCCGGGAAAACCTCCTCCGGTTCCCACATCGATTATTTTTTTGTTTTCATTAATATTATCTTCATTCAACAAGAGAACACTGTCTATAAAATGCTTTATATAAATTTCTTCGTCATCTTCTATGGATGTAATATTTATTTTTTTATTCCATTCCTTCAGCATATCTCTGTATAAAATAAATTTATTTTCAATATCCTTACCATAGGGTAATTTAAGATTATTAAAACCCTCTTCCATTGTTTTTATCAAGGTGTACTCCTTTTTACTTATGATTGTATGCCATCAGATAAATTAACAGCACATTTATATCTGAAGGTGAAACTCCTGAAATTCTTGAAGCCTGACCTATTGAGTCCGGTCTTATTTTGCTTAATTTCTGCCTTGCTTCAATTCTTAGGCTTCCTACGTCATCGTAATTTACATCATTTGGAATCTTTTTATTCTCAAGCTTTTTAAACTGTTCAACCTGGCTTATTTGTTTTTGGATATAACCTTCATATTTTATTACTGTTTCAACATAATCCTTTGTTTCCTTTTTAAGAACGGGTCTGTCTTCATCCAAAAACAATGTATTGTCATAATCCAATTCGGTTCTTTTCATCAAGTCATAAAGGCTTGTTGGAATTTTTAAAGTAGCGCTCCCAATGTCCTCCAATGCTTTGTTTATTTCCGCTTTAGGTGTTATTTTAATGCTTTTTAACCTTTCAATTTCATTTTCTATTCTTTGTTTTTTATACTTGTATCTTTTGTATCTTTCTTCCGTTACCAACCCTATTTCATATCCCTTTTCCGTCAGCCTCTCATCTGCATTGTCCTGTCTTAAAATAAGTCTGTACTCAGCTCTTGATGTCATCATTCTGTAAGGCTCATTTGTTCCCTTGGTAACAAGGTCATCAATCAACACGCCGATATATGCCTCAGAGCGGTCTAAAACAAAGGGCTCTTTATTGTTTATGCTTAAATATGCATTTATTCCTGCCATTAAGCCTTGTGCCGCAGCTTCTTCGTAGCCGGAGCTTCCGTTTACCTGTCCTGCGAAAAATAGATTTTTAATGCTTATTAATTCAAGGTTTCTCTTAAGCTGCGTAGGATCAATGCAGTCATATTCTATAGCGTAGGCAGGTCTCATAATTTCCGCATTTTCAAGACCAATCATGGATCTGTACATTTGAATTTGAACCTCATATGGCAGAGATGTGGACATTCCTTGGATATACATTTCTTTTGTATCAAGACCCTCAGGCTCTATAAAAAGCTGATGTTTTTCCTTATCCGAAAATTTAACCACCTTATCCTCCAATGAAGGACAGTATCTGGGTCCGATGCTTTTTATCACACCGCCGTAAAGGGGTGATCTGTCTAAATTATTTCTGATTAATTCATGTGTTTCCTTGGTAGTGTAGGTAATGTAGCAGGGTACCTGTTCAATATTTATTTCATCGTTCATAAATGAAAAAGGTATTATTTCATCATCACCTGTTTGCTCCGCCATCTTTTCATAGCTAATGGAATCTCTGTGTATTCTTGCAGGTGTTCCTGTTTTGAACTTTCTAAGCTCGATACCCAATTCCATCAGTGATCCGGATAATTCATTTGCAGGAGCCAAACCGTCAGGTCCTGACGAATAATTTAATTCACCGATATAGATTCTTCCTTTCAAATATGTGCCTGTAGTGACTATGACAGCCTTAGCTTTATAGTATGCTCCAAGCTTTGTATATACATTAAAGCTTCCATCCTCATTTAATTTAAGCTTCGTGGCTTCTGTTTGAATTATTCTTAAATCCTTCTGATTTTCAATTACTTTTTTCATTTCCGTATGATACTTTTTTTTATCAGCCTGAGCTCTCAGGGAATGTACCGCAGGTCCTTTTGAGCGGTTTAACATTTTACATTGTATCATAGTTTTGTCTATATTTAAACCCATTTCTCCGCCAAGAGCATCTATTTCCCTAACCAGGTGACCCTTTGCGGTGCCTCCTATATTGGGATTACAAGGCATCATGGCTATAGAGTCAAGGCTTAAGGTCAACATTATAGTTTTTAAGCCAAGTCTTGCGCAGGCCAAGGAAGCTTCACAACCTGCATGACCGGCACCTATTACCGCTACATCAATACTTTCCTCAAGAAATTCTCTTACTCTGTCTTCCATTGTTGTTCCTCTCTAATTTGGGGACATTCCTTTAACGCTTACTACATAGACTTTCCAAGTACGGGGACATTCCTTGATAGTATGACCTACAGAGAGTGACTATCTATCAAGGTGTGTCCCCCATCCTCTGTCGATGTGTCCCCTTTCCTATTTTCCTATGCAGAATTCATTAAATATTTTGTCTACTAAGTCATCGCTGACCGATTTTCCTACAATTAATCCCAATTGTTCCATTGCTTCCTTTAAGTCTATTTCAATAAAGTCAATGGTCATATTATTTTCAATGGAATTTAATACTTCTTCAATGCTGTTTTTTGCTTTTATCAGTAAATTTTTATGTCTGGCATTGTTGATAATAAGCTCATCTGTCACATTTAAATGACCCTCAAAAAACATTATATTAATTTTATCTATAATATCATCCAAACCTTGATTTTGTAAAATAGATATGTTTATGATTTCCTCTTCAATATTTTCATAAGAGGATAAATCCAACTTATTTTCCAAATCGGTTTTATTTCTTATATAAATTACTTTTTTATTTTTAATATAATCTATTATTTTTTCATCCTCTTTTTCAAGCTCTTTGGATGAATCAAATATCATTATTACCAAATCAGCTTCATCGACCTTTTTTAGAGCTTTTTCTACACCGATTTTTTCAACCGTATCGTCAGTTTCTCTTATGCCGGCAGTATCGATTATCCTCAGGGGCACTCCTTTAATATTCGCATATTCTTCGATGGTATCTCTTGTTGTTCCCGGTATTTCGGTAACAATTGCACGGTTCTCATTCAAAAGAAAATTCATGAGGGATGATTTTCCTACATTTGGTTTTCCAAGTATGACTGTTTTTATACCTTCCTTATATATTTTCCCTGTGTCCGCAGTTTTTATCAGCTTATCCAATTCCTTAACCAAATTATCACACAAGCTTTTAACCCTTTCTATGGTTATTTCATCTTCGTCATATTCGGGAAAATCTATATTAACTTCTATATTTGCCAACAGTTCCATTATTTCATCTATAACCGCATTTATTTGCTTTGAAAGTCTTCCTTCCAAATGATGTACGGAAATTTCGTGGCTGTAATCCGTCTTGGAATTAATTATGTCAATTACCGCTTCTGCCTGAGTTAAATCTATCCTCCCGTTTAGAAATGCTCTTTTTGTAAATTCTCCTCTTTCAGCTGTTCTGCAGCCATAATAAAGTACCGTATCCAATATTTTTTTTGCGGAAATAATTCCGCCGTGACAGTTGATTTCGACAATATCTTCTCTTGTATAAGTGTTGGGAGCCTTCATGTAAGAAATTAACACTTCGTCAATTATTTTATTGTCCTTATCCACAATATATCCGTAATGCAGATATCTCGGCTTAAAATTTGTCGTTTTTTGTTTGTTTTTGTCAATAAAAACTTTATTTGCGATATTCAATGCATCGATTCCGCTTATTCTTATAATATTAATGCCTGCATTGCCTAAAAATGTTGCAATTGCAGCAATTGTATCGCCAAACATCACATCACCGCATCCTTCCTAAAGTGGTAGTTGGACACACCTCTTATATAGGGTATGTCTCCGCAGGTAAAAGGAATATCTCCGTCATTATTTTACCTTAATTTTATATAAATGTACATAACAATTTAAAAAGTAAAATGGGGTTAGGGTATATAAAAATAACCCGAATTCGGGTTATTTCAAATCTATAACTACTTTTCTGTAAGGTTCCTCTCCCTCGGAATAAGTTATAATGTCCTTTTCATTCTGCAAAGTCGAATGAATAATTCTTCTTTCATAAGGATTCATAGGCTCGAGCCTCACCTTATGCTTGTAATATCTGCACTTTTCCGCCATTTTAACGGCAAGTCTTTTTAAAGTTTCTTCTCTTTTTGCCCTGTAATCTTCAACATTGAAAATTACTCTGACATAATTTTGTCTCCCCTTATTTACCATTAAATTCAAAATAAATTGAATTTCATCTAAATTTTTTCCTCTTTTGCCTATAATTATTCCTTTATCGTCTTCTCCTATTTTAACTATGTCAACCTTTAAAATATTGTCAGAATAATTAACTTCATAATCAGCTTCTATGTCCATTTTTTTAAGCAAAATGTCGAAAAATTTTGTTGCTCTTTCCTCAGGGCCATTGGTAATCGTAACCTTTACCTTTGCATCCTTGCTTCCCAAGCCGAAAAAACCTTTAGAAGGCTCTTTTATAACTTCAATTTCAACATCTTCCTTTTCGGCTTGAAGCTCCTCAAGTGCTGCAGCTATTGCTTCTTCTACAGTAGATCTTTCCATTGTTACGTTTTTCATCTATTTTAATTCCTCCTTCGGATTTTTGGACGAATTTAAAACAATATATTGTTGCACTAATTGAAAAATATTTGAAACCACCCAGTATAATCCTAAACCTGCCGGAAACTGAATACCAAATATGAATATCATGATAGGCATCATCATATTCATTGATTTTTGTGTAGCTTCCTGCTGTTCACTTACTGCCGGCTGAGCCGTCATCTTTGTTGTCAAATATGTTGTTATTCCTGAAATTGCTGCCAATACCGGCACTGCAGCCCCTATAAACGGAAGCGACATTCCTCCCATTGAAAGACCGTTCACCATACCAACTATTGCTTCACTTACTCCCTTAGCAACATCTTCTAAAACAAATATATGATTTTCCGTAAAACCCAAATCCTTTATCCATAAAAATGCCTTGTTTATTGTATCAAACATTAATTGATCTTCGAAAATATATTTAACCGGCTGCTGTATAACATAAAAAAATGCAATCAGTATTGGAAATTGAATTAAAAGAGGCAGACATCCCGAAAACGGACTGTAATTTGCTTCTTTATATAATTCCATTTGTTTTCTTTGCAATGTTTGAGGATCTTTTCCGTATTTTTCCTGTAACTCTTTAATTTTAGGATTCAATTCCTGCATTTTTTTCATAGATTTTGTTTGCTTCAA
Organism: Sedimentibacter sp.; assembly: GCA_036720515.1. Taxonomy (GTDB): domain Bacteria; phylum Bacillota; class Clostridia; order Tissierellales; family Sedimentibacteraceae; genus Sedimentibacter. The sequence goes on along the minus strand of DAIMMU010000027.1, from coordinate 13,592 downwards.
AGTTAAAGGCAATACTAATAATTTAAAAACTATTGTGGAAATTATAATTGATATGGCATAAGCGGATAAATATTTGGTATCCGCAACAGAAACTATATCGTATAACAATTTAACAAGCTTACCCATAGGCACTGCTAAAAAATCTAAATTCATTCTTATCCTCCTATTTCAAAGGATCATATCCTCCCGGATTAAAGGGATGGCATCTTAATATCCTACGTATACCTAAGTATGAGCCTTTAAAAAAACCGTATTTTTGTAGTGCTTCAATAAAATATTGTGAGCATGTGGGATAAAACCTGCAATGTCTCACTGCGGATTTTGAAGAAAACTTCTGATATATCCGTATAATAAAAATTAGTACTTTACTGATTTGAATCACCCTTAAATAATTTTTTTCTTTTCATCAGTTTATTAAAAGATTTTTCCAGACCTTTGTAATCGGATTCAACAGCATTAACTCTTGCCATCAGTACAATATCATAGCCTTCTTTTAAATTATACTCATTTATTCTTACTATTTCTTTAAGTCTTCTTCTTATTATATTTCTTGATACTGCCTTTTTAATTTTTTTTGCTGCCGTAAAACCAAATCTGTTATAATTACAATCATTTCTTTTAATAAATAATACTAAATTATAATCTGAAATTGAATTATTGCAATTATATACCGATTTGTATTCACTGTTTTTTTTAATTATTATCATTTTTCTACCTTAATGATACATGGAATAAAAGGCCACATATGCGGCCTTATGCTGACAATTTTTTTCTACCCTTTGCCCTTCTACTCTTTAATACATTTCTTCCGGATCTTGTGCTCATTCTCTTTAAAAATCCATGCTCACTGCTTCTTTGTCTTCTTTTCGGCTGATAAGTTCTTTTCAACGAAAACACCTCCTTGTACCAGATATCTATATAAATATTTAAATTTTCATATTTTAAGATTATAATATTTTTAAATATTTATGTCAACACTGAAATTTTTAATATAAAACTCTTTATGTCATGAGATTCTTCGGGCTAAGCCCTCATAATGACACTAATATTCATAGCAATAACGGTTATTCATGACAATTAAGAAAATTTATGTTATATTCATAATATAACTATTGTAATATACTATATTTTTTATCATATTGCAATTATTTTTTAAAATATTTAAAATTAAATTGAATTTGTGGATAAAAAATGATAGTATGATATGTGTCTGTGGATAACTTTTTTATCAACATTTTCATGGACAACTTGTTATTAATTACCGGGCTATATGCAATATTCAATTAAATTAAATGTTAATATTTTTATAAACAACTGTTTATATCTGTTATTTTATCACTAATGCCAAACATTAATCAACATATTGTTAATTTTTTTTATCAACACCGGAGGAAATTATGAATTTTGAAGAATTATGGAACGAAGTACTTGAAATAGTAAAAGAAGATACTAATCAAGTCAGCTTTAATACTTGGTTTAAACCTCTTAAAATAGTAGCATATAAAAACAACACCATATATTTGGAAACAGCTGATGATTTTTTAAGAAATACAATTAAAAAAAGACATTATAATTTTCTTAAAAATGCATTTAACTATGTTTTAAAAAAAGAAACTGAACTTATTTTTACCATTCCGGGGGAAAGCATAGATAAAGAAGAATTGAAAAAAAATGATACAAGCACTATTGACGATTCCGATGCTATATATAATGGAAGAAAGTTAAATCCAAAATATAGATTTGACAATTTCATTATAGGAAACAGCAATCGATTTGCACATGCAGCTTCCTTAGCTGTTGCGGAAGCACCCTCCACCGCATATAATCCTTTGTTTTTATATGGCGGGGTAGGTCTTGGAAAAACCCATCTAATGCATGCAATAGGACATTATATTTTAGATAACAATCCTGATACTTATGTATTATATGTAACCAGTGAAAAGTTTACCAATGACCTTATCAATTCAATTAAAGACGGTACAAACGAAGATTTTAGAAATACATACAGAAAAGCAGATGTACTTTTGGTAGATGATATTCAATTCATTGCAGGAAAAGAAAGTACCCAGGAAGAATTTTTTCACACCTTCAATGCTTTACATGAAGCCAATAAACAAATTATTGTATCCAGCGATAATCCGCCTTCTGAAATTCCAACCTTGGAGGACAGATTGCGCTCGCGTTTTGAATGGGGATTAATAGCAGATATTCAGCCGCCTGATTATGAAACAAGAATAGCTATATTAAGGAAGAAAGCCGAAGCTGAAAATTATAATGTTCCGGATGATGTAATCACTTACATTGCCCAGCATATTCAATCTAACATCAGAAAACTTGAAGGAGCGCTTATTCGTATTTACGCTTATGCTTCTTTGACAAATAAAAAAGAGGTTTCTCTTGAATTAGCACAGGAAGCGCTAAAAAACCTGATTTCAAAGAATAAAAAAGCATCAATTTCGGATATTAAAGAAGTAGTTGCAAATTATTATAATCTTACAATTGACGATATAATATCCAAAAGGAAAACTAAGAACATTGCATATCCGAGACAAATAGCAATGTATATATCAAGAAAACTTACGGATTTGTCCCTGCCTAAAATAGGTGATGAATTTGGAGGCAGAGACCATTCAACCGTGCTTCACGCTTGCAATAAAATTGATGAAGATATGGAAAACAGTCAGGAAGTAAAGAAAAATATTGAAGATTTAATGTCAATGCTTAATAATTAACATTAAATGTTGACAAACTGTTAGTGATTGTTTACAGAAATAAAAATATTTATATGTGTTTGGGATTAAAACTAAAACAATCAACAGAATATTTTTTTTTAAATCGTTAAAATTCAATATTTTATATGGTTTTCAACAAATTAACAGCACCTACTAATATTACTATTAATTATTTTATATATTTCTACTGATAAATTGCAAATTGTTTTGTCAACAATACCACTTAAAGGAGCCTATTATGAAAATAAAAATTAACCAAAATGAGCTTAATAAATCTATTAATATAGTGCAAAAAGCTGTTTCCGCAAGAACCCCACTTCCTATTTTATCCGGAATACTTATCGAAGCAAAGGATAATATGCTTATTTTAACTGCGACAGACTTGGATTTAGGAATAAAGACTTATTCTCCATGTGAAATTGAAGAAGAAGGATCCATTGTAGTGCAATCAAAATTAATAGGTGATTTTGTGAGAAAACTTCCGCCTAATACATATGTGTTTATTGAAACTAAGGAAAATAACAATATGGAAATAAAATGTCTGAATTCCGAAATAAATATACTTGGTAATTCAGCCGCGGAATATCCCGACAACACTTTCGACAACGAAGGTGAATCCTTTAAAATAAAATCAGAAGTGCTTAAGAATTTAATAAAGCATACATATTTTGCCGCAGCGCAAGAAAATATCAAACCAATATTTACAGGCTGCCTTTTTGAAATAAAAAATAATTTATGCACAATTGTTGCTCTCGACGGATACAGAATGGCAGTCAAAAAGGAATATATTGATTTTGACGGTGAAATTTCAATAGTTGTTCCTTCAAAAACATTACTTGAGATTCTTAGAATTATTGAAGAAAACAAAGATGAAACGGAAATAATCGTGTCGGAAAGCCACATCTCATTTAAAATTGAAAGCACTATTATTATTTCAAACCTGTTGGAAGGAAAATTCATAGATTATGAAGGAATTATAAAGGATAATTACGTATCTATATTAAAGGTCAATACTGAAGATATAAAGGAAAGCATAGAAAGAGCTTCTCTTCTTGCAAGAGATGATAAGAATAATTTAATAATTTTGGATATTAAGGATTTTAATATTCAAATTAATTCTGCTTCCGAATATGGAAATGTTGAGGAAAATATTTCTGTTGAAAAAGAAGGGGAAAATATGAAAATAGGCTTCAATTCAAAATATATTTTAGATTATTTGAAAGTAATTGATAGTGATATGATTTCCTTAAATTTAATCGGAAAAAATAATCCATGCTTCATTAAGGAAGAACGTGAAGATAATAATAATGAAAACTATATTTACATGGTTCTGCCCGTAAGAATAAGCTAAAGATGCCCTAATGCGGCCAAAGTGAGCGTATATTTTGGTGAAAGAGACTGCGGGATGCCCTGTGGGGCAGAAAGGAGTATTATGGAAAAAATAAATATTAATACAGAATATATTAAACTGGATCAACTGTTAAAATTTACAAATGCCGTTGATGGGGGAGGTATGGCAAAGAATGTCATATTGGATGGTTTAGTGAAGGTTAACGGAGAGGTTGTTCTTCAGAGGGGAAAAAAGTTAAGAGAAGGGGATGTAATTGAATTCAATAATGAAAAATATGTGATTAAGCAGCATGAGGACACACCTTCTTAAAGGAAGTGTGGGACACACATTCATGGTAAGTAATTCATTGGGGTCAGCCCATGAAGGAACGCCCCCGTACTTGGGTGATTCTCTGAGAGATAGCTTTTTAAGGAACGCCCCCAATTATATTAAAAATTATATTATTATTTGAAGAGGAATAATGATAGTAAATAAACTTATAATTAAAAATTATAGAAATTTTATAGAAGCTGAAGCAGAATTAAATGATTCACTTAATATTTTTATCGGAGACAACGGCCAGGGAAAGACAAATCTTATGGAATCAATTTATATAGCTTCCATAGGAAGAACTTTCAGATTAAACAGCGAAAATGAATTAATTAATTTTTTTGAAAACAAAAGTTCTGTTGAAATTCACCTTTTCAAAAACAATTATAAAATAAAAATAGAAATAATACTGGAAAAGAATAAAAGAAAAACAGTTTTTATAAATGGTGTGAAGCTTGATAAAACATCGGAAATGATAGGTGTGTTAAATAATGTTATTTTCACTCCCGATGATATGAAAATTATTAAGGGAAGTCCTGTTGAAAGACGCAAGTTTATTAATATTGATATTTCGCAAATAAAACCTAAATATAAATATTTGCTGAATAAGTATAAAAAGATTACAACGGAAAGAAACTTAATATTAAAAAATTACCGCACTAAGTATGAAAATAAGGATATTATAAGTATTTGGAATGATTATCTGGTAAATACGGGAACAGAAATTTCAATGTACAGAAATGAATATATTATGAAATTAAAAAAATATGCAGCGGATATTTATTCAAGTATATCTGGGAACAAAGAAAGCTTAGATGTAATTTATTCAAGTAGCATCGGATGCATCACAAACAGGGAAGAAGTTAAAAAAATGTTTTATGAAAAAATAAACAATAATTTTAACAATGAGGTAATAAAAGGAACATCCCTTTACGGACCACATAAAGACGACATATTAATAAAAATAAATGGTAAGGAATGCAAGTATTTTGGCTCTCAAGGCCAGCAGCGCTCTGCAATTCTTGCGTTAAAGCTTGCCGAAATCGAAATAATCAAGGAAGAAGTAGGTGAGTATCCTATTTTATTGTTGGATGATGTATTATCTGAGCTTGATAATAAGAGAAAAAGTTATCTTATGGAGCACATTAAAGGTATACAAACAATAATTACCGGTACAGATGATCACGATTTAAATATTTTAACTAATAATTTTAATAAAAAGGTTTTTTATATAAGCGAAGGAAAAATAGGAAACATTTCAAATTAGAGGAGAATTAAATGGCGACAGATAAAAATAACAATCATTATGGCGCAGATCAGATTCAAGTGCTTGAAGGCTTAGAGCCTGTAAGAAAAAGACCGGGAATGTATATTGGATCTACAGGAGAAAGGGGGCTGCATCAACTCATTTATGAAGTTGTTGACAACAGTATTGATGAAGCCTTGGCAGGATACTGCGATACAATAAAAGTAACAATCAATGAAGATAATTCAGTTGTGGTTGTAGACAATGGAAGAGGTATTCCCATTGAAAAAAATAAAAAGACAGGAAAGTCAACCTTAGAAACAGTTTTGACTGTTCTTCATGCAGGAGGTAAATTTAACAACGATGCATATAAGGTGTCGGGAGGACTGCATGGTGTCGGTGTTTCATGCGTAAATGCTCTTTCTGATTATTTGCTGGCGGAAGTAAACTGGAACGGAAAAACATACAGGCAAAGATTTGAAAGAGGTATTGCTGTTACAGAGGTTGAGTTATTTGGTAAAGCAAAGGAAACAGGAACAACAATTACTTTTCTTCCTGATTCAACAATATTCGATACATTGGAATTTAACTATACAACGGTTAAGCACAGATTGAGAGAGCTTGCATTTTTAAACAAGGGAATAAAAATAGTATTAGAAGATAAAAGAAACAACATTAAGGATGAATTCCATTATGAAGGAGGCATAAAACAATTTGTTCATTTTTTAAATAACAAAAAAGAACCCCTTCACGAGGATATAGTTTATACCGAAGGAAATAAAGACAAGGTAATTGTAGAACTTGCAATGCAATATACGGATTCTTACAATGAAAATATATTTTCATTCGTAAATAATATTAATACTATTGAGGGAGGAACACATTTAGTCGGATTTAAAACTGCCTTAACACGTGTTATAAATGATTATGCAAAAAAAACAAATTTAATAAAAGAAAATGATGTGGCAATTACCGGAGAGGATATAAGAGAAGGCATTACCGCCATTTTATCAATTAAAATAACAAATCCTCAATTTGAAGGTCAGACCAAGACAAAACTTGGAAACAGCGATGTAAGAGGAATAGTTGACAGTATTACCGGTGAAGCATTAAGTATATACTGCGAGGAAAATCCGAAAACAGCTAAAACAATAGTTGAAAAATCTTTAAGATCCGCAAGAGCAAGAGATGCCGCAAGAAAAGCAAGAGACCTTGTAAGAAGAAAGGGTGCGCTTGAAGGGATGGCTCTTCCCGGCAAATTAGCAGACTGCTCGGAAAAAGATCCGACTCTATGTGAAATTTGCATAGTTGAAGGAAATTCTGCCGGAGGCTCCGCAAAAGAAGGAAGGGACAGGAGAACTCAGGCAATATTACCGCTGCGTGGAAAAATTCTTAATGTTGAAAAATCAAGAATAGACAAAATACTTAATTCTGAAGAAATTAAAAATATGATTACGGCATTTGGATGCGGAATAGGCGAAGATTTTGATATTTCAAAATTAAGATATCATAAAATCATAATTATGACTGATGCGGATGTTGACGGAGCACATATAAGGACATTACTGCTTACATTTTTCTACAGATATATGAGAGATTTAATAAGAGAAGGTCATGTTTATGCTGCACAGCCTCCGTTATACAGAGTGAAAAAAGGTAAATTTGAGCAATATGTTTACAGTGATCCGGAGCTTAATAAGGTTTTGGAAGAAGTAGGGAGAGATAATAAGGTTGAAATACAAAGATATAAAGGTCTTGGTGAAATGGATCCGGAACAGCTTTGGGAAACAACCATGAATCCTAATGGCAGAATTTTATTAAAAATACAAGAAGAAGATGCTATTGAAGCTGATGAAGTGTTTAATATTCTTATGGGAGATAAAGTTGCTCCGAGAAGAGAGTTTATTGAAGAAAATGCGAAGTATGTGAAGAATTTAGATATATAGGCTGAGAGGGTTATAAATGAGCGAAATCGAAAATAAAAGCAAAATTTTAGATGTAAATATTACCGAAGAAATGAAAAAGTCCTATCTTGATTATGCCATGACGGTTATTGTATCAAGAGCGTTGCCTGATGTAAGGGATGGACTTAAACCTGTTCACAGAAGAATTTTATATTCGGCAAGCGAATTAGGGCTTTCACCGGATAAACCTCATAAAAAAAGCGCCCGAATAGTGGGAGATGTGTTAGGTAAGTATCATCCACATGGAGATACCGCTGTTTATGATGCAATGGTAAGATTGGCACAGAGCTTTTCCATGAGATATCCTTTGATTGACGGTCACGGAAACTTTGGTTCCGTTGATGGTGACCAGGCGGCGGCAATGCGTTATACCGAAGCAAGAATGTCGAAGATGGCAATGGAGATGCTGCGTGATTTCAACAAGGATACTGTTGATTTCAGACCGAATTTTGATGAAACATTAAAAGAACCTGTTGTGCTTCCAAGCCGTTTCCCTAACTTGCTTGTAAACGGTTCATCAGGCATAGCCGTGGGAATGGCAAGCTCCATACCTCCTCATAACCTTGGAGAGGTTATAAATGGAACAATCGCACTTATTGATAATCCGGAAATAGATATTCCCGGACTAATGAGATATATTAAGGGTCCGGATTTTCCAACAGCGGCTATAATTGAAGGCAAAGACAACATTAGAAATGCCTATATGACAGGAAGAGGAATTATAAGGGTAAAGGCTAAAGTCGAAATTGAAGAAATGAAAAACAATAAAAGCCGTATACTTGTATCAGAGCTTCCGTACCAAGTAAATAAGGCAAGACTTATAGAAAAAATAGCCGAGCTTGTTAAGGATAAAAGAATCGAAGGAATTTCCGATTTGAGGGATGAAAGTGACAGAACAGGAATGAGGATTGTTATTGAAATTAAAAGAGATTACAATCCTAACATAGTTCTTAACCATTTGTATAAACATACCCAAATGCAGGATAATTTCAGCGTGATAATGATTGCATTGGTGAATAACGAGCCAAAAGTGTTAAATTTAAAAGAAATGATTTATCACTATGTTGAACACCAAAGAGAAATTATTGTCAGAAGGACAAAATATGATTTAAACAAGGCTGAGGCAAGAGCACACATTGTTGAGGGCTTAATAAAAGCAATAGACAATATTGATGAAGTTATAAGAATAATAAGAGCAGCTTATGATGATGCGGAAATAAAATTGATGAAAGCATTTGATTTATCCGAAATTCAGGCAAGAGCCATAGTTGATATGAGACTTAGACGTCTGCAGGGTCTTGAAAGGGAAAAATTAAATGCGGAATATGAAGAATTAATTCAGATGATTAATAAATTTAAGGAAATTCTCTCTAATCAGCACTTAATTGATCAAATAGTAAAGGATGAATTAAAAGAAATAAAAAATAATTATTATGATGAAAGAAGAACTGAAATTATAGCTGATGAAGGTGAAATCAATATAGAAGATTTAATTGAAGAAGGAAATGTTGCAATAACATTGACAAATTTCGGCTATATCAAAAGGCTTCCAGAAGATACATACAAGGCGCAAAACAGAGGAGGCAAAGGAATTACCGCTCTTACCACAAGAGATGAAGACTTTGTAAAAGATTTATTCATAACATCAACACATGATTATTTAATGTTTGTTACAAACAAAGGAAAAATGTACAGAATAAAAGCTTATGAAGTTCCGGAAGCAAGACGTCAGGCTAAGGGAACAGCTGCGATAAACTTGATTCACATTGAATCCGGTGAACAAATAAGAGCGTTAATTCCTATAAGAGAATTTAATGATGATGAATATTTGATATTTGTAACTAAAAAAGGAATTATCAAAAAAACAAAGCTAAGTGAATTTGACACTAACAGAAAGACCGGCTTAGTGGCAATAAGAATAGCTGATGACGATGAGCTTATAAGTGTAAACAAAACTGACGGAACAAAGGATATATTCATTGTTACAAAACATGGAAAGGGTATAAGATTCCATGAAAATGAAGTAAGAGAAACCGGACGAAACACAATGGGTGTTAAGTCAATAACACTTACCGGTAATGATGAACTTGTGTCAATGAGCATAATTAAGAAAAGTGACGAAAATAAACAGATTTTAACTATTACGGAAAACGGATATGCAAAAATAACATTGTCTCAGGAATACAGACCTCAGAACAGGGGCGGCAAGGGCATGAAAGCTCACAACATAAATAAAAAGACAGGACTTATCGTAAATTCATTGATTGTAGATAAGGAAGATGATGTTATGATATTAAGCGCAAGCGGCTCTATAATCAGAATGCATGCAACAAATATTTCCGTAATGGGAAGAGATACTCAGGGAGTTATAGCAATGAGAATGAACGGAGACGACAAAGTTGCATCCATAGCAAAAATCTTTACAGAGGAAGATATCGATACAGAAGAAGAGTAAGGAGGAAAACATGTCTTTGAATATTAAATATGAAATAAATGATGATGGCTCAATAGAAATTAAACCAATGGGAGAAGTAGATATATATACTTCTCCTGAGCTAAAAAATAAAATATTTGAATTAATTGAAGAAAAAAAAGCAAATATAATTATTAACGGGGAATATCTTGAATATATTGACAGTACCGGACTTGGTGTTTTAATGAGCATTTATAAAAAAATGCAGGAAAAATATTTAAGCTTACAAATAATTAATTTAAAACCGAATATTTATAAACTATTTGATATAACGGGTTTAAATAAAGTATTCAATATCCGGGAGTGAAGAAAAAAATGGATAATATATTATTAAAAATTCCTAAAAAATCTGAATATATGAGCACAATCAGATTAACAACATCCGCATTGGCAAATTTAAACGGATTTAATATTGATGAAATTGAGGATATCAAAGTAATAATATCTGAAATATGCACATTTTTTATTAAAAGTATCATTGAAAATACTGAAGACTTAGAAATTAAATACCAAGTTCACCGGGATAAAATTATCGTATCAATTTCCGATTTAAATGATGGTCAAATATCCGAGAAAATTAATTTAAATGATGATATGAGCATTATGATTATTGAAAGCTTATCTGACAATTATAATTATGATTTAAATAATAAAACAATATCATTTGAAAAAATAAAACTTTAATAGGCGCTGATTAAAATGTATGAAGAGAGCAAGAACTCCAAGAACATTAAAAACTATGATTTGTTTTTACTTTACAATGAAAACAAAGACATTGAATTAAGAAATCAAATTTTTGATAAATATAAATATATGGCTGATATTATATCCAGAAAATACAGCAATAGAGGTATCGAATATGACGATATCTATCAAATTGCATGCATGGGACTAATTTTTGCCATAGAGAGATTTGACGTATCAAAGGGATTTGAATTTACAAGTTTTGCCACACCCACCATATTGGGAGAAATTAAAAAATACTTCCGAGATAAGGGATGGGCTATTAAGGTACCCAGAAAAATACAGGAAATATCAAGAAAAGTCAATGAATACAGCAATATTTTGTCAAGTCAGCTCCACAGAGCACCAACCATCAAAGAAATCGCTCAATATGCAAACAGCACGGAAGAAGAAGTTTTGGAAGCATTTGAAGCAGGTAAAATGTTTAATTATCAGTCCCTTGATGAAAAATTTGATTTAAACAGCGATGACAATGACTTATCCCTTATGGATGTTGTGGGAGATGAAGATAAATATTACACTAAAATTGAAAATGAAGATTTCATAAACAAATCCATGGACAAATTGAATGATTTAGAAAGAGATATAATCATTCAGAGATTTTATCAAAATAAAACTCAAAGCGATATTGCCAAAGAACTAAATATATCCCAAATGACTGTATCAAGAATAGAAAAAAAATCTTTGGAAAAATTAAGAATTGAATTCTATAAATAGCAGGAGGATTTATGAAAAATAAAGGCAAATTATTTGTAATGGGGGTTGTTGCGATTGTATTTTTGGCTATCAATTCATTCGGAAGCGCCGTAAAATTTGCCACAGATTACTTGTGGTTCAAAGAAGTAGGCTATACCCAAACATTCTTAACAAAAATAAAAGCGCAATTTATGATAGGAATACCTATTTTTATATTATTAAGCATTTTATTATACATATTTATTAAAAGATTAAAGAAAAAGTATGATGAAAAATCGGAAATAATTACGATTAATAAAAAAATCGGTTTTTATATTAAGTTGATTTCTGCAGGTATAAGTCTTTTAATTACAGTTAATATCATATCTTCCATGTGGTTTGAAATTCTTCAGTACCTTAACGGCGGGAATTTCGGAATAACCGATCCTATTTTTAATAATGATATCAGTTTTTATGTATTTAAGCTTCCGCTTATAAACACAGCCGTTAATTCAATAATATCCATATTATTCCTGTTTGTGGTTGTTATTGTGCTGTTTTATGCTTATCTTGCCATTAAGGACAGCGTAAAAAATATATCCGAACAATTTGAAAATATTCAGCAGTTTCCCCGACAGCAAATAGATTTAAGCAGCGTTTTAAACAAGGAATTTGCAGAAAAAATAATAAACAAACTTTCAATTTTAGGTATTTTTATTTTTATATTCTTAGGCATAAGGTATGTGCTAAAAAGCTATGATTTGCTTTATTCTCAACTTGGAAGAGTATTTGGGGCAGGCTATACGGATATAAACATAACATTGAATTTGTACAGAATATTAGCGGTGGGATGTGCGGTTGCAGCAGTTACGTTTTTTATCGGTTCAAGAAAAAGAAGTTTGAAAACAGCACTTATAGTTCCGGTTGCTCTTATTATTATAACAATTGTCGGAACAGGTGTGGCAGGAGCCGTAGAAAATTTTATTGTTGAACCCGATCAGCTGTCAAAAGAAACAAAATATATGGAATACAGCATAAAGAGCACCCAAAATGCATACAGCTTGGAGGATGTACATGTAGTTCAATTTCCTGCAAATAATGATTTGACTATTGAAGATATAAGAAATAATCAAGAAGTAATAGATAATGTAAGAATTAACGACCAGGAGCCTTTAATTCAGGTTTATAATCAGCTTCAAGGTATCAGACCCTATTATGCATTCAATGATGTGGATGTTGACAGATACGTAATTGACGGCGTTTACAAGCAGGTTTTTCTGTCAGCCAGAGAGCTTGACCAAACAAGATTAAATGAACAGGCAAGAACATGGGTTAACCAATATTTGAAATATACTCATGGATACGGAATAACCCTGTCCACCGTAAATAATGTTACGCCACAGGGACAGCCGGAAATGCTGGTAAAGAATATTCCGCCCGATACGAATACGGATTTTCTGATTAACAGACCGGAAATATATTTTGGAGAAAGAACAAATGAATATGTAATTGTAAATACCGATGAAAAGGAATTTGATTATCCTTCAGGTGCAGACAATGTTGAAACCCTGTATGAAGGTGAAGCCGGAATTAACCTTTCATTTGTAAACAGGCTTTTGTTCAGTATACGAGAAGGCAGCTACAGATTATTGATATCTAACAATATAGACAGAAATTCCAAAATTTTAATCAACAGAAATATAATGCAAAGAGTTTATGCAATAGCCCCCTTCATGTATTATGACCCGGATGCATATATTGTTGTAAATCAGGATGACGGAAAGCTATATTGGATAATTGAGGGGTTTACGGTTAGTGACAGATATCCTTATTCACAACCGACAGACCAATTTATTGAAGGAAAAAGAGTTAATTATATAAGAAACTCCGTAAAGGTCGTTATAGATGCATATGACGGATCAATCGATTTTTATGTTATTGATGAAAATGATCCTATTATTAAAACCTATGAGAAAATATTTACGGATTTACTGAAGCCAATCGATGAAATGCCCGAAGGAATAAAAAGTCATATAAGATACTCGCAGGCATACTTTGATATTCAGTCCGAAATGTACAGATTGTATCATATTGAAAA
>DAIMMU010000026.1:0-19300 GCA_036720515.1 Sedimentibacter sp. | reverse complement strand
TAAATTTTGAATATTTAGATAAAAATTATATGGATGCCGAATTAGAAATCCAAGGCAATAACTACAGCATTACTACAGCAAATTACAATAATAATTACGAGCAAGTTGAGGGAACCGTAATATCCTTTAGAGAAATGAAGCGAATTCATAAAATGGTTAACAGAATAAGCGGATTTTCGGCAACTTATACTGTGAATAACTTAATCGGACAATCCGCGCAGATAAATTATATAAAAAATATGTGTATAAAGGCTTCCAAAAGTATATCCAACGTTTTGATATTAGGCGAAAGCGGAACCGGTAAGGAGTTGGTTGCCCAATCTATACATAATGCCAGTTCCAGAAAAAACGAGCCATTTATTGCAATTAATTGCGGAGCTTTACCAAAAGGACTTATAGAAAGCGAGCTGTTTGGCTATGAGGGAGGCTCTTTCACGGGAGCTAATAAGGAAGGTAAGCCCGGGAAATTTGAATTGGCTAATGGAGGAACAATATTTCTTGATGAAATCGGGGACATGCCCTTAGACACACAAGTCAGCATATTAAGAGTGCTTCAAAATAAAGAGATTGTAAGAATAGGCGGAAGCAAGCCTAAACCGATAGATATAAGAGTTATTGCAGCAACTAACAAAAACCTATCCCAAAGTATTCAAGATAATTCTTTCAGGGAAGATCTTTATTACAGACTTAATGTATTTACTATAAACGTTCCTTCATTAAGGGAGCGCAAAAAAGATATTCATACATTAGCAGAGCATTTTTTAAGCTATTACAATAGAGCTTTAAATAAGAATGTATTGAAAATTAATGAAAATGTGTTGGAAGTATTTAATAAATATTCATGGCCGGGAAATATCCGGGAGCTGGAAAACATTATAGAAAGGGCTATAAACATTGTAGAAACCGATACAATAACCATAAAAGATTTGCCGTTTGAGCTTCAGAAATTAGTTGGCGGAAATATACTTGACAAAGAGGACATGAATTTATACGCAGCAGATAATATAAGCTTAAATAATAAAAATGATTCTTATGCAGATTTGTCCAACAAAAAAATGAGTTTGGAAAAGGATGAATTAATAAGGGCATTAATCATTAACAGCGGAAATGTAATAAAATCCGCACAGCAGCTGGGTATAAGCCGAAGGACATTATATAGAAAAATGGATAAATATAATATTTTAATTGATAGCTTCAGATAACACTATAAAACAATACAGTATTTTAAATAATCTAAACCTGAGAAAAAAATGGTGCTTCGGCACCATTTTTTCTCTATTTAATATTAGTATAATTCGGCATATATATAAGCTAAATCCTCCTCCGTGAATGGAACATAATTATTTACAAGAAGCCTTTGCTGTGTTTCAATGACATTCTTAGCAAAGCCTTTTATTTCTTCTTCCTTCATTCCGTATTCTTTTAACGGCTTTAATGCCAATAAATTATTAAGCAGCTTTCCTAATTCTTCAAATGCTTTGTCCTCGGAAGTTCCGATAATATTTGCGATTAACTTTTTGATTTCCTGAATTTTGCCTTCAGGCTTCTTCATTTCATAATACTTGAAAACCTCTATAAAAAACTGGTAGTTTGCTTCGCCATGAGGAACATGGTACACTCCGCCTAACGGATATGACATTGCATGAACAGCACCTACGCCTGTATTTCCAAATGCGATACCTGCATAATTACTTGCTACCAAGAAGTCTTCTATTATTGCCCTGAAATGCTCCTGACCCTTTTCTATTACTTCCATATAACCTTTTAATATCATTTCCATTGCTTTTATACTGAATAATTCTGTATAATAGCATGTCTTTGGCGATAGGAAGGATTCTGCCGCATGAATCAACGCATCTACCGAGCTGGTTATAAACACCTTGTATGGAAGCTTAACCAATAGCTCCGGTATCATTACCGCATAATCCGCATATAATTCGTCCCCTGCCAAACCCATTTTTGTGTTTTTCTTAGTCAATAAAGCTATTGAAATATTAGTAACCTCACTGCCTGTCCCGCATGTTGTAGGAATTATAACTAACTTTTTCTCTTTCACTATGGGAACTTCTCTCAAAAATAACTGCTCTGATTTTTCTGCTTGCCTCAATGCAAATAATTTGGCAATATCAACGATACTTCCGCCGCCGATAGCAATTACCCTGTTAAAATCTATATCCCTGATATCGGCTAATATTTTGTCTATCATTTCATCCGTCGGCTCTCCCAAGGCATAATGCTCAGGAAATACAACATTTAATTTTTCCTTTTTACCTTTTAAATATGTATTGTATATCGGATCAATTGTTAATATAAGATCCTTTTCTCCAACACTGAATATATTATAAAATTCATCAAATGTATCTATTTTATGTATTTCCGGTCTTAATAGTAACTGTTTCACTTATGCTTCCTCCTCAATTATATAACACCTTAAATCTTTTTTCATATTCTAAAGCCAATCCTTCTCTGAAGTCAGGATGTGCTATTTGAATTAAAGCTTTGGCTCTTTCTCTTAACGTTCTTCCTTTCAATGCCGCTATGCCGTACTCTGTAACTATGTAATCCACATCGTTACGTGATGTAGTTACTGCCGCACCTTCATCAAGCAATGGCACTATCTTTGAAAACTTTCCTTTTCCCGCAGTAGAAGGCATTGCTATTATTGATTTTCCGTTCTTCGCCATCGTTACTCCGCGAACGAAGTCAACCTGTCCGCCTACTCCGCTTATTTGCGTCAGCCCTACGCTTTCTGAGCATACCTGTCCCATTAAATCAACCTGCACGCATGAATTAATCGATACTATGTTGTCATTTTTCATTATTACCGCAGGGTCGTTTACATAATCAACCGGATACATTTCAACTGTTGGATTGTTATTTACAAAATCGTACAGTTTTTTACTTCCCATTAAAAATGCTACTATCATCTTGCCAGGATGCAATGTTTTTTTCTTGTTTGTTACAACTCCGGCTTCCACCAATTCTACAACACCGTCTGAGAACATTTCCGAATGTATTCCTAAATCCTTTTTGTCCTTCAGGAATAATAGTACAGCATCCGGAATAGCTCCTATTCCTAACTGCAATGTATCTCCGTCGGATATTAATGATGCACAGTTTTCTCCTATTGCCCTTTCAACATCACCTATCCTTGGTGCTCCTAATTCAATTATGGGCGCCGAATGCTCCACAAAGCAATCAATTTCCGATACATGAACAAAGGATTCTCCCATTGTTCTCGGCATCTGCTCGTTTACCTGGGCTATAACCGTCTTTGCTGCTTCAACTGCGGGCTTCGTATAGTCAACCGATACTCCGAGGCTGCAATATCCGTGCTCATCCGGTGGGGTTACCTGTATAAGCGCTACATCAACCGGCATTGTTGTTCTGAACAGCTTAGGAACCTGATAGAAAAAGCTTGGCGTAAAGTCTCCTCTTTCGCTGTTAACCGCATCTCTTGTGCAGCCGCCTACGAATATTGAATTGTGTCTGAAATGCTTTTCCATTCCCGGCTGACAATATTCGCCTTTTCCCATGGCTACCATATGAACGATTTCTACATCTTCATATTGCTCTTTGTTCTCAACCATTTTACCTACAACGTATGAAGGCTCTCCGACAGCATGACCGATAACTACTCTGTCCTTGGACTTGATTTTCTTAACTGCCTCTTCAGCCGTCATCAGCCTCTCGTTATAAATTTCTTTCCAGTTCAATACCTTAACCTCCTGCTTTTAATTCTTGCAATTAAATATTATATCTACCGCCACTAAATAATCCGCCTCTGAATTGATAAAAATTTTTTGTTTGCCCTTTAGTGATGAATGGTGTGAGCAAGCTCTATTACAGCCATTTATTACTATAATAATATCGTAAGAGTTGTTTTCCTTTGCATATTCAATATTTTCATCTTTAAATAGTCCCATAATCTTATTTACAACATTGGTTCTATCATAATGTGGATTGCATCCTCCGCAATATTTAATGCCTATATTCATAACTAACTATAATTCCCTATTTAATATTTTTTTTGCAAAATTCAACAACTCATCACTGACACCCTCGATTAATTCAACTCTTTCTACTTCCGGAACATGTTCCTTAACTTCTCTTTCAATTATTCCTTCAACCGTGAATTTTGCGGAGGGACAATTGCTGCACTGACCTTGCATTTTAATTTTCAGCACTCCATCCTCGAAGCTTATTACTTTTACGTCACCGTAATGTTCTGCCAATTTAGGTCTGACATATTGGTCTAAAACATGTTCTATTTTTTTAATCATCATTTACTCCATTAATTAATTTTTCTAAAACTCCCCAAGTTTGTGGGAAGTTTGGGGAGTTTTATGTTTCAGTATTAATCTTCTATCTTTGCTATTTTCTTTGCTAATGCCTTCTTGCCGTTTATGTTTCCTTGTCTTGAAATCATAATTCTTTGAGCCTGAGGTGAACCTGCACCGTGCATTGATTCTGTTCTGTAACCAACTGCTGCTGTTCCCAATGTAAGGTTTTCGATTAGTCTTAATACTTTAAGTCTGTTTTCTACCGGAACACCATCAACTCCTACTAAGTATTTTTCAACATACGGTCCGATTTTTGGATCTTTTAAATCTTTTTCCGAAGGAGCGGTTACCATTAAGCCACCTGCAATATCTTCAGCTAATCTTGCTATTTCATAAGGGAATCTTGTTACATTCTGTTTACATACATTTGCAAGCAATAAGTCTATCTGGTAGTTTCCTGCTTCCATTTTTGTGCCTTCTGCCGAACAAGCAATACCGCTTGAATACAATGTTTCGTTTAAGTGTGTCATTTCAATTAATTTGTCTTTAACATGAGATGCTTTTTGTGCTCCGTTGTAATCTGCTATAAGTGCCGCAGCTCCTATTAATACGTCACCAACTCCAACCTTGCATCCGCCGTAGCTTTGTCTGTGGTATCCGGCAAATCTTTCAACAAGCATTCCCGCAAATTCAGTTTCACCGTTTAAGAATATTCTATCGTTTGGAACAAATACGTTGTCAAATACTGTTAATGCTTCCATTCCGCCAAATTCGCTGTTTCCTACATCTATTTTTGAGCCTTCCAACTTTCTTGTGTCACAGGACTGTCTTCCAACTATCATGAATACACCTTCCGCATCAACAGGAACCGCAAAAGAAATTGCATAATCCTTATCTTCCGGTGTTAATGCTATGGTAGGCATAACCAATACTTCCTGAGAGTTGCAAATACCTGTCTGGTGTGCTTTGGCTCCTCTTACTACAACTCCGTCAGGTCTTCTTTCAACCACTCGTAAATATACGTCCGGGTCTGCTTGCTTACTTGGTGAAAGTGCTCTGTCTCCTTTAGGGTCTGTCATAGCTCCGTCAACAGTGTAGTCTTTTTCTTGAACAAATTTCATATAATTTGTAAATCTTTCATGATAGTTAGTTCCGTACGCTTTGTCGATTTCATATGTAGTGCTGAATTCTGCATTAAAAGCATCCAAGCCAACGCATCTTTGGAAACATGAAGCAGTTTTTTGTCCCATTAATCTTTGCATTTTAACCTTTTTAATAAGGTCGTCGGTACTTTGATGCAAGTGGCAGAAACGGTTGATTTTTTCTCCTGTCAGACTTGATGTTACAGTCATTAAATCTTCATACTCCGGCATTTGTGCCAAGTCATATGTTGCCTTTACCGAGTTCAAGGATGGTCTTAGTATTGGATTGTCAACAGGATTTTCCACCTTTTCACCAAACATGTAAATCTGCATGTTCATCTTTCTGATACTTTCTACATATTGTTCTCCAGTCATTAAAGCCATTATATTAACCTCCAAAAG
The DNA here is from genome assembly GCA_036720515.1 of Sedimentibacter sp. Lineage (GTDB taxonomy): Bacteria > Bacillota > Clostridia > Tissierellales > Sedimentibacteraceae > Sedimentibacter. The sequence goes on along the minus strand of DAIMMU010000026.1, from coordinate 13,473 downwards.
TTATTTATTAGATACTTAATATATTGCAATCCTCGTGCCAATACTCAATGAGCTGTTATGCTAAATATTTTTCAATTATATATTTAACAAAAATTTACATTTCAATTAATGAATAATATAAGCCTTCAACAAACAATCCTTTTTCCATTAACTTATTTAAATCTTTTTTTGTTGAAGCGATAAGTTTAACATCTATAATAATTTTCTTATTAGAGCCACTTTTGCTTAAAATACCTTCCTCCACTAAATCTATAAGTTTATATTGAGCATATAACGGAAGTTCAGACACTTCCTCAAGATAAACAGTTCCACCATTATAGGCTTCTAAAATGCCTTTTTTCCCTTCCGGAAAATTTTTATATGTTCCGGGTTCGCATCCAAAAAGTTCTATATCAATTAAATCCTTTGAAACCTTTTCACAATTAAATCTAATAAATGATTTAGTATTTCTAATGCTATTACGATGAATATACTGTGCCTCAATATAAGTTGCATCAAAATTAATGGTCTTTAATAATATGTTAAAATCGAACCTTGATGTACAACTTACATAATCATAAGTATTATTTGGTTTAAAGTTATTGTTAAATACTCCTCCAAAACAAGAGTTTGGATACCAGTCGCTATCTTTTGTATATTTGAATTCGCTATACATAATTGCACCTACCTAAGAAAATTCGTTATTGTTACTTTAATTAGTAATACTTAAGCAATATACATGCCAAAAATTAAAATTATTTTAAATGTGATTATTATTATTGTTTCATTATTGCCTTCAATAACAATAAATGAACTTATAAATGAGAAAAAAATGTCACATGTATGTCAAAACTTTATCAGCTTTGACTCATGTGACATTTATGTCATTTTTTTAGTAGTATTTATTTTAGCAAATTATACAAACTATATCTTAATTGGAGATTGTTCTGTATTATTTTAATATCCTTTTCATAATAATTGTTTTTACTTGTGTAAGTTCTTCTAATGTAGCGCTTGCGCCTTCTCGTCCTATACCGCTCATTTTGTACCCGCCAAATGCTATTGCCGGATTTCTATAATAACCGGCACCATTAATAACAACTTCTCCGCATTGTAACTTTACTGCTGTTTTCATGGCTTTAGAGATATCGCGAGTCATTATTCCGCCATTTAAACCATATCTCGTAGAGTTGTGAATATTAATTGCCTCATCAATATCATCAAATTCAATAATGGAAAACACGGGACCAAATATCTCCATATCTTTAGCCACATCCATATCGGAAGTAATATCCGTTAATATAGTGGGCTCAAAGAACGTCCTACTAAAGCGCTTACCGCCATAAATACATTTTGCTCCTTGTTTAATAGTATGATTTACTTGATTTTCTACTTCAATAGCAGCCTTTTCATTTATGAGACATCCAATATCAGTACTTGGATCAAGAGGGTCTCCAACCTTTAAGTTGCTGATTTTATCGATTAACTTTTTGGTGAAATCTTCTTTAATAGTTTTCTGAATAATAATTCTTTTCGTAGCTATGCAAATTTGACCTGCATTGGTTATTCTTGATGCAATAACCTCTTTCACCGCCAAATCGATATCTGCATCCTCGCAGATAATTATAGCATCATTCCCGCCCAATTCTAAATGAAGTTTGTGCAAATTTTGAGCAGCTGCCTTAGCTGTATCTATTCCCACATCAGTACTGCCTGTTAAGCTTACCGCATCTATTTTATGGCTTCCAACTAAATACTTTCCAACCTTGGATCCGCTGCCTGTAACAACCTGCGCAGCATTACCGGGAACTCCCGCTTCTATCAACAGTTCTGTCAATCTCATAATAGTCAACGGATTATCTGAAGGTGGTTTTATTATAACAGCATTGCCTACAGCTAAAGCAGGGGCCACCTTGTATGCAAATGTAGACGCAGGGTAATTAAAAGGTATTACACACAATACTACTCCCAAAGGCTCTCTTCTTGTAAATACAACATCATTCTCAGTACCAATAAAATTATCAGGCATTGATATACCGTATAGATGATTTGCTCTTTCCACAAAACTTGTAATTATTCCTGCTATGCTTTTTATTTCTTGTAAAGAATTTTTAATTGTTTTACCGGTTTCCTTACATAGAATTTCAGCCAGCTCCTCACTATGTTCATTAATCTTTGCAACATATTTCAAAAGTATGTTTGACCTTTTATATAGCGGTGTGTTTGACCATTCGCACTTGCCTTCCTGAGCATAATTTAGCGAACATTCAAGATCTTCAATATTTGCATTTGGAACTGTATCAATAACTTCAAATGTTGCTGGGTTAATTATTTCTATTACTTTTTGATCTGCCGCGTCTGTTTGTTGACCGCCTATAAACATTTTCATAAGTATTACCTCCCTTTTTTAAGAGTTTATTTTAATCATACTCTGTACAGATACTATCACTTTGATTTCTTAACTTAATTATGTAGATCTTTATTTACTCTAATATAATTTTATTAATAAACATTATCTTTTTATTTTTGGTTTAATTATATTTATGTATTGATTTATAAATATTGTAAATGCATGGTCGTAAACAATAAACAATACTTGAGCTGCCAAAATCATCCACCAGGTAAGGGCTAAGACTATAAAAAGTTTTACAATTAAATACATTAATAAAAGTGAAATGTTAAAAAACGTCACTTTTATACCATATGAAATGTACTTGTTAAATATTTTGAATTCAATATAGTGTTTAGCAATACTGTAAAGTCCGAAAAAACATATGTATGTAACAAGTTCAACCTTATTGAAGGTTAAAAAGAAGCCTAAAATACAGGATGCAATATAAAATACTATACCAGCCTTTCCTCCGAATTCAACGACCACTATTCCGACAATCAAAGCTGCTGCCGCCATAAGTATTATTGTATTTGTTTCAATGACTGATGATAGTATTATAAACAGTTGATTTAACCCCAAGAGAACACCTAAGTACGCCACATCCTTACTTTTTAGCAGCATGAAATCAGGTCTCCTCCCAAACATTCACACAGACAGTCCGCACATATTAACTGCGTACAGCAATCAGCCGAGCTTGAGCCTCCTCCTCCGTAACTGTATACTCTTTGCTTGTATGTACGCTGCATGTTGTAAATATTATTTAAATAGTTTTGATATTCCATGTTAGCAGGCTCCATATTTACCGCAGTCTGAACATATTGCATGCCTTGATTTACAGACCCTAAGCTGACATGGCAGACCCCCATTAAAAAATTCCATTCGGCGTTTCTGACCCTTGTCTGGCGAAGAATACTTACAGCCTCTTGAAACCTACCTGAATTAACATACTGTCTTGCTGAATACAAATCACCGGTACTTCTTGTATTATTGCCGGAATAACCGGAGCCATAGCCCGCACTGTCTGCATTGCCATTCATTACTTCATCGTATGCCCATTGAATTTCCTTAAACTTTTCTTCTGCCAAATCCTGCAGGGGATTGTTCACATTCATGTCAGGGTGATACTTTTTTGCTAATTTCCTGTAGGCGCTTTTTACTTCCTCCTTAGATGCTCCTCTTTTTAAGCCTAGAACTTCATATGGGTCTTTCATCGGTATTCTCCTTTTTATCTAATTTATTTAGCATTCCTGAATATATAATATTATCTATTATTCCTTTATCCTGAATTAAAGGCAATTTTTCAATTTCATTACTTAACAGTGACAAATTCAGCATTAGGAGATTTTTTGCATATTCTTCTTTGTTTTCAATATTTAATTTATTAAATGGATTATATGATTTATTTTCTTCATCCTTTTTCATATCTTCATAGGCATCAATAAAATAAATATATTTACCAAGGTAGAAACCTATTCTTCGCAGGCTTTGCTCCCAGTTGTCTTTTTTGTATAAGAACATTTCTTCCATCAAATAGCCAAATTCGTTGGATACGGCATCAATGTCGCCGGTATCGTCTTTTTCAAGCTTGGAAATATTTTTTAGCCTCGCCTTAATTGTTTCGGATATTTCATTAAGCTCCGAATTTGACTTTTTAAATTTGCTTTCCAATACCAAAGCTGCCGCCAATGATTTGTAATCTCTGTCATCCTTCCAGTTGTCCATCAAATTGTAATATGAAAGTATTACATTTAGTGAAGCCGCATAATCGGTTATTTCATTTTGGATAACAAGCTGTTTTTTGCCGGGATGAACTATACACCTTTCATTATATATTTTGTTATTTGGTTCATAAAGTGAACTTAGCAAAAGTATTAAAAAGGTTATATCATAATTCAATGTAAGTCTTGATTTGTTGCCGAACTTGGTTTTCAAACGCTTGCACAATCCGCAGTAATAACCCTTGTAGCTGTAATATTCCTTGAATTTCAGTTCCATTTTATTTATTGTTACGTATCCGAACATCTAATCTCTCGCTTTTAGGTTGTTATTTATTTTAACAAGATAAATTTGCCTTGTCAATGGTTTGCCAATCATCTCATAAATTATACACTATTTAAATTAAAGCAATATTAAGGAAATATAAATTACTAATTAAAAAAAGAGGTGTGTCCCTCGCAATTCGGGGACATTCCTCCTGCCTATTTCGGGAACTTTATGGTTATTATTGTTCCGTCACTATTTGAACTATGAATATTTATAGTTCCGTCATAAAGCTCCACGATATGTTTTACTATGGAAAGGCCAAGTCCCGTACCTCCTGTTTCCTTTGAACGGCTTTTATCGACTCTGTAAAATCTTTCAAATATTCTGTCTATGTGTTCAGGCGGTATTCCAAATCCCGTGTCGGATACGATAATACTAACGACACCGCCTTCTTCGTATATCTTGATTCTTACGCTGCCCCCATGTTTATTATATTTAATTCCATTGTCAATAAGATTATATAAAAGTTCGTTAATATAATTATTGTTTGCTTTCATTACGACATCGCCTGCGCTTAGCGTAAGGCTTATACCGTGCTTTTCTGCTTTCGGGCTAAGTAGTGTAACTACATCTTCACTGATCTTTTTAATGCTGATTAGCTTTTCTTCAGCAGTGCCTGTTTTTTCTTGAATTTTCGAAAGCCTCATTAAATCTTCAATCAATGATATGAGCCGCATTCCTTCTTTGTAAATTATGGCACTGTATTTTTTTATGTCTTCATGGTCTGTTATCAACCCTTCCTTTATCATTTCCGCAAAACCTATCATGGTAGTGAGAGGTGTCTTTAATTCATGGGACACATTGGCTGTAAATTCGCTTCTCATAATTTCGGCTTTTTTCTGAATTGTAATATCTTCAATCAATATTAACAATCCTTTTACGATTGAGTTTTTTTGCTCCGTTACAGGACTGAAATAATATCTGTAATGCTTGTCGAAAATATCCGCATCGTGTATCAGATGTTTGTTTTCCCTTAAAGAAGCATCAATTTTATCAATAATTTCAGTGCTGCGGGTTAACTCTAAAATATTCCTGCTTTCTTTTAATTCGAAGCTTTCATTTCCTATCATTGCTTTTGCGCTTTTATTGACAGAAAGAATGTCTTTATTGTGATTTAACAGTATGAATCCTTCCTTCATATTTCCTGTTATAAAGGATATATTGTCCCGTTCATATTTAAGCTCGTTTATATATTCGTTTATTTTATTTTTCTGGTCTCTTATGGTGTATGAAAGAGGTTCTAATTCTTCATAAATTTTAATATTATCCTTTTGTTCTGCGTCTAATATATCATCCAGTGACTTGGTCATTTCGTTAATAGGCTTTAAAATCTTGCGGGCAGTTACCTTTGCAGCAAAATAAACAATAAGCAAAACAAAAATAAACAGTACAAAAAGTAAGGGTAATATGCTTCCAAATACCTTGTTTATGCTGCTTATTTCTCTCGATAACCTAAGCACCGCATCGTCATTTAACTTTGTGGCATAATAGTACATATCCGATGATACGGTATTTGAATACCTTGTATCATCGCCAAAACCCTTTTCAAATGCTTCAACAACTTCCGGTCTGTCTTTGTGGCTCTCACTAATTACGTCATTCCAGCTGTCATGAATAACATTTCCATTTTTATCAATGATGGTAAATCTTATATTGTAATCTACCGATTTTAAAATACTGTTTACCGATGAATTGATTGAAGCTGTATTGTCCCACTTTTGAGGCTCCGCTGTAAGCTTGACTATCGTTATAAGCTGCTGTTTTGCATTGTTAACGTAAAAATCATGATACACATATGTTGTGAATATACACGTTATGGATGAAGTAACTATGGATATCAGCAGTATTGTTAAAAAAAGCCTTCTCCTCATGAATTCACCGCTCCTCTAATTTATAACCGGCACTTCTTATAGTGGCAATATAATTGGTGCATCCCACTGCCTCAAGCTTTTGTCTTATTGTTTTAATATGCATATCAACGGTCCTTGTTTCACCTTCGTAATCATAGCCCCATATTTCCTGAAGGATTTTATCCCTTGAAAGTACAATTCCCTTGTTGAGCATTAAGTAATGCAGCAGTTCAAATTCCTTATATGTCAGCATCACCGGCTTATCCATATATTGCAAATTTCTCTTGCTGTAATCCAATACTAAATCCTTGTATCTTATTTCATCTTCCACCTTCACTTCGGAACGTCTTAAGACAGCCTTAACTCTTGCCAGAAGCTCCAACACTCCAAAGGGCTTAGTAATAAAATCATCCGCACCCGATTCCAATCCTTTTACTTTATCTAACTCCAGCGATTTAGCCGTAAGGATTATAACAGGAATGCCTTTGTATTCAGAGTTGTCCTTTAGCTCCTTTAAAATTGTCATCCCATCGATTTTAGGAAGCATCAAATCAAGCAATATTAAATCCGGAAGTCTGTTCTTCATTTCATCATAAAATGCCGCAGCATCTTCAAATCCTTTTACCTCAAAATCCGCAGTGCTAAGAGCAAGTGTAATTAACTCCCTTATGCCTGCTTCATCTTCAACGCAGTATACAAGTCTCATTTTAATCTCCCATTATATTCTCTTGCATGCTCCCCCGTTATAGAAAATATAACCCACTCAGCTATATTTTCCGCATGATCACCTATTCTTTCTAAATATTTTGCAATCATTATTAAATCAATTGCCTGTTCGCCGTTTTCTTTATTTTCCTGTATTTTTTCTATTAATTCTTCTTTTACCACCTGAAATAAATTATCGACAATATCATCCGCGGCGCATACTTCCTCAGCCAAAACCTTGTCTTTGTTGACAAATGCATCAACACTTCTTTTTACCATACTGATGGTTGCTTCTGCCATTTGGGGAATATGGACAAGATCCTTTATGAATTTTTGATTAACCATATATTCGGCGATTTCTGCTATATCTTCAGCATTATCACCTATTCTTTCCATATCGGTTATCATTTTAAGTGCAGTGCTTATAATTCGAAGGTCTGATGCTACCGGCTGCTGCTGCAATAGCAGCTTAAGACAATGACTCTCAATAGTTTTTTCCATGTCATCAATTTCAATTTCCAATTCATTAACATTTCTAATCAATGACAGATCCCGGTTTATGAGTGCTTTAGCACTGTATTCAATTGCATTTTCTATCAGACCGCCCATTTTTATCAATTCAAGGTTTAGTTTATCCAGCTCTTGATCGAATCTATATCTCATATTTGCCTCCTTTTATCCAAATCTTCCGGTTATATAATCTTCAGTTTTTTTATTTTTAGGCATCGAAAACAACTTTTCTGTTTCATCAAATTCAATTGCTTCTCCATGAAGGAAAAATGCTGTTTTGTCCGATATTCTTGTTGCCTGCTGCATATTATGAGTAACAATTACAATTGTATAATCTTTTTTAATTTCAGTCAGCAAATCTTCTATTTTCATGGTAGATATGGGGTCAAGTGCGGATGTCGGCTCATCCAGCAATATGACTTCCGGATTAACCGAAAATGCTCTGGCTATGCAAAGTCTCTGCTGCTGTCCTCCGGATATACTTAAGGCGTTTTTTTTAAGTCTGTCCTTCACCTCATCCCACATGGCAGCGGAGCGAAGACTCTTTTCCACAATTTCGTCCAATTTTGCTTTGCTTTTAACACCGTGGGTCTTCGGACCATATGCCACATTTTCATAAATGCTCATGGGAAACGGATTTGGTTTTTGAAAAACCATACCCACTCTTCTTCTTAGTACGGTTGCATCCATATCACCATATATATCTGCATCATCCAAAAGTATTCTGCCTGTGATTTTTACTCCCTCAATCAAGTCATTCATCCTGTTCAATGATTTCAGCAGTGTGGATTTACCGCAGCCTGAGGGCCCTATAAAAGCTGTTATTTCATTTTCTTTTACATTCATATTTATATTCTTTAAAGCTTGAAATTCTCCGTAATACAAATTAACATTTTCAATTTTTATTTTATCCGTCATTGTATCCTCCCTATTCTGCCTGCCAACTTAGTAGTTGTATAGTTCACTGTAAACACTATCAAAATAAGAATTGCTCCCGTTGCAAATGCCATGTCTTTAGAATGCGGCAGACCCTCACCCGCAAGCATATACATGTGAATTGCAAGGGTTCTTTGTGATGAAAGCAAATCTAAAGACGGATTCTTCATTACATTTGTTCCGCTTGTAAATATCAGTGCCGCCGTTTCTCCCACAATACGACCGATTGCAAGAATTACTCCCGAAAGTATCCCAGGCATTGCAGTCGGAAGAACTATTCTGAATACCGTGTGAATCCTTGTAGCTCCTAACCCCAAACTTCCTTCACGATAGGTATCAGGAACTGACTTTACGGCTTCTTCAGACGAACTTATTATTACCGGCAAAATCATGATTGATATTGTGCATACTCCTGATAAAACAGATGCTCTGAACCCAAGTATATTGACAAAGAATATCATTCCGAACAAACCATATACTATTGAAGGTATTCCTGCCAAAGTATCTGTGGCAAGCCTTATAATTTTTACCGCTATACTCCCTCTCTTGGCGTATTCTGCAAGATAAATCGCACAAAACACACCTATCGGGACCGAAATTATAAGAGACAAAAAAATCATTTGAATTGTTGCAACAATAGATGAAAAAGCAGAAAGAGTTTCTGAATTATATTCTCCAAACAAAAACACTAAATTAATTTTGGGAATTCCTCTTAATAGTATAAATAAAAGTATATAGATTAAAACTCCCACTGTCAATATTCCACAAAGCCATACAAACGATTTTAACAGAATAGATTTTACTTTTCTTTGCTTTAAGTTATTTAACCTTCTATCCATGGATTACCCCTGTTAATTTCTTTGAGCCTTTGATTTTATAAGGCTTAAAGAAATATTTAGAATTATTATAAATATAAACAGAACTACACCTGTTGATATAAGCGCCGACTCATGAAGTCCCGATGCATAGCTCATCTCCGTAACAATGTTGGCCGTCAATGTCCTTATTGGTTTCAGAAGCTCTATTTTATCAAGAGGCATGACAGCATTTCCGGCAACCATAACAACAGCCATGGTTTCACCCGCCGCCCTACCCACACCCAATATAATTGACGTTAAAATTCCTGATTTGGCCGCAGGAACTATTACATTGAAAACTGTTTCTTCCTTTGTGGCACCAAGACCGTAGGAACCTTCCCCATAACTTTTAGGAACAGCCCTTATGGAAGATTCGCTGATTGAAATTATTGTGGGGAGTATCATAATTCCCAAAATTATTGAGGCTGACATGATGCCGTACCCGTTTCCGCCCAAATTTTCTCTTACAAAAGGAACAATGGCTTCCATTCCGAAAAAACCGTAGATTATTGAAGGTATACCTGCCAACAAGTTTACGGCAGGCTTCACAATTTTATAAACATTATCCGGACAAAATTCAGCTAAAAATATAGCACACATTAAACCGACAGGCACGCCTATAACAATCGCACCGGCTGTTACATAAATACTGCCCGCAATCATGGACAGTATTCCGTAGGAAGCAGGTTTGTTTGTAGGCCCCCACTTTTCATTAAATATAAAATCCATAAAACCTATTTCAGCAATAGCAGGTATACCTCTCATGAATAAGAAGAGGCAGATGGCAATGACCGCTAATACGGAAATTAATGCAGACAGAAAGAAAATTGCCTGCATAATCTTTTCATCAAAATTTGACTTTTTAGTATTTTGCATTATTTAACTTCAGACCACTTTGTGATTTTGCCTGTATATATATTTGTAATATCCTCAGATGCCAAATCACTTTTGGGATTTTCCTTATTAACTATTACTGCAATGCCATCTATTGCAAGAACACGTCTGTTTAGCTCCGACGCCTCTTCTTCTTTCAATTCCCTTGAGCTCATTCCTATGTCGTAAGAGCCGTCCAATGCAGCTTTTATACCTTGGGAAGAACCGTTTGACTGCATTTCAAATGTTACATCAGGATTAAGCTCCCGGTATCCTTCCTGCAATTTCTCCATCAACGGCGTTACCGATGTGGAACCGGCTACCTTAATTGTTCCCGACATACCTGATGATGTGTATTCTTCAGTCGAATCAACAGCACCTATAAACTTCATTTCATTTGCAACAGCCTGTCCCTGAGCTGATTCAGTGAATTTTAAGAAATCTTTTACTAAGTCATTTTCAGTTCCTTTTGTAACCAATAAAAATGGTCTTGATACCGAATAACTGCCGTCTCTTACATTTTCAACCGTGGGTTCTGCGCTGTTTACCGCAACCGCTTTGATTCTGTCGCTTACCGAACCTAATGAAATATACCCTATACCGTATTTGTCTCCTTCAACTGCAGTTATAACTTTATCCGTTCCATCAAATTCTAAAGCACCTACAACTAATTTATCTGTTTCCGTGCCATTTTCCTTAACAATTATTTTCATTATTTCATGGAAAGCACCTCTTGTTCCGGAAGCGGAATCTCTGGCTACTACAGTAATATCTTTATCAAAATTAAATTCTGCAGGTTGCTCCCCCGAAGGTGTGTCTTGTGCACATCCCGCAAAAACCATTGACAGTATTGCCGATAATGCAACTGATAATATTTTATTTTTTTTCATTTAATTTTTCTCCCTTTTCATTTCTTATCCAGGGACATTCCTTTAAAAGCTATCCCTCAAGGAGTCACCTGATTTTGAAGGTGTACCTCTACAACTAAATATAAACCGTCATAGTAAAAAATAAACCGTCAGAATGTAAAAAATATGTAAAGCTTTTGCTTTACATATTTTTTACAATGTCTTATTTGCTTACAACGGTATTTTTTCTGGATTCTTTGGCAAAATACAAGCATTCATCAGCTCTTTTTATGACATCGGTACATGAATTATCCCCTTCACAGCATTCATGTACACCAATGCTCATTGTAAGTCTTACGATTACTCCATCTGCCAATATGAATAAATTTTTTGCAATGGTTGTTCTTATCCTTTCAGCAACTTCCAAAGCCTCTTTTAATCCCGCATCGGAACATATGAGCAAAAACTCATCGCCGCCGAACCTTCCTATATAATCAGTATTTCTTATGCACCTGGATATGGTTTCGGCGACAAGACTCAGTGCTATGTCACCGTAAATGTGTCCGTATGTATCATTTATAATTTTGAAGCTATCAATATCCATCATTATTACACTGAATTTCAGTTTGTTGTTTTTATATTTTTCGAAAATTTTATCTCCGACTTTCAGTATTTCCATTTTAGTTAAAAACTTGGTTAAACTGTCATATGTTGCAATATCTTCGATCTTTTTATATGTCTTTGCATTTTCAACCGCAATTGCAGTGTAATTTGCTAAAATTTTCAATATATTCAATTCATCTTTGCCATAGAGATTTTCTTTTTCGCTTTGCACCGTCATCAATCCCACAACCTTTTCATTTATAATCATGGGAGTATAAATGATAGAAGAAACTTTTTTATAATCATCTTTATATTTCTCAAATTCTTTGGGTTTAGAATGCAGGTACTTCTTATATTCCGTCTTTTCATTTCCGATAATAATATCTTCCTTATTTTTGATGCAATATCCTCCCCAGGTGTTCTCCGGGTCATATTTTACTATCTTGCAGTCCAATATATAATTTTTTAAAAAATAATATTCAAGTTTATCATTATCACGATCAAAGACTGCAATTCCAAAATAATCAACATCAATCAATTTATTGATTTCTTCATTTATAAGTTTGATAATTGAGCTTATATCTAAATTCGAAATAATTCTTTGCCCTATCGTTGAAAGAAGCTCAGTCCTTTTGTAAAGCTGCTTGTATTGTTCCGCCACACGTTTTGTATTGTTTAAATTCATTTTAGCCATAAGCTGACTTTGTTCATAATCATACATTTCATCATCAACCCTTATGTAGCTTTCAAGGTAATTCAGTGCTTTGCCGGCATTATCCTTCTTCTTGTAAATAGTATACAAAGAATAAAATGCTTCTCTCATTATTGTATTGTATTTATTTGATGAACTTATAACGATAATTCGATTTAGCAAATCAATTGCCTGATCATATTTTTCCGTAAGCAGACACAATTTAGCCCATTGCAACATTGTTGAACATTTTTCATATAATAAATCAAATTTGATACAATGATTATAAGATATTTCATACTGTTCTTCAGCATGCTCATATTCGCCCATCTTTACATAAGCCATGCCTTTAAGCTTAAACATACCGCTTATGTCGGTATTACGATGCATTACCGACTCTTTTTCCATTGCTTCATCAATAATTCTTAATGCATTTTGGGGATTTCCTATATTTATTTCGATTTCCGCAATTGAAAGCATATTTGATATTTTTTGGCTTGCTGATAACTCCCTATCCATTCCCTCTATACTTTCCGCAATATCCAATGCTTTGTCATAATACTCCATTTGAATATAATTTATGCATGTATTAATAAGAAGAATTATCATTGCTTCGTTGTTTCCCGTTTCTTCACAAAAGGAAATTCCCTTGAGCCCCCACTCATTTGCTAATTTAAACTGTCCTATCTGACAGTAAACATTTGTCAATCCGTTACAAGCGTATGCTAATTCATATTTATTATTATGTTCTTCAAATAAATAATATGAAGTTAAAAAGTTATTTACGGCTTTTTCATATTTCGAAATATCAAAATTATACCAGCCCAAATAATAATAGCCCCACGCTTCTGACCTTAATAAATTATTTTCTTTTGAAAATCTTAACAGCTCATCAATTTTTGATTTATATTGCTTTATATTGTTAATTTCTTTTAAAAATATTACTCTTAAGGATTCGATATAATCTTCATTTTCTATCAGTTTATTCAATTCATTTTCAAATGTAATCTCGGTATTCAAACAATTTTCCCCCCTATTAAAGCAAAATGAAATTTGGCAAAATATTATTGTCAAGCAATTATTAGAAAAAAAACCTTGCAGTTGCCTACAAGGTTTTTATGTCAATTTAATCAACTAATTAGCTTTTGCCTGGTAATTAGCTATATATTCTTCTAATTCTCTACCT
>DAIMMU010000232.1:0-2966 GCA_036720515.1 Sedimentibacter sp. | reverse complement strand
CTTATAATAAGCAGTTTTTGTTGGAAATCATAGCTTTGAAACTATAATAATATACATAAGTTAATTTGTTTCAATAATAATTGAACCGTTTGTACTGTCCAATAATACATTAAAATTCATTTGCTCTGCTATATCGCGAAGCTTGAAATAATTATTGTTATCAATATTGTAGGCTGTAATTTCAATTTTATTTCCGTCTAAATAAATTGCAGATTTTGATAAATAGGCACTTTTAGTATTCTCACCTTTTGACAAGGTTTCATCTTCTTCTAAAAAAGAATATTCTCTTTCAGTAACAATATTGATTGCATTTCTTTCATTATCCCACACAATATCAAACTCTTTACTGCTGTTATTAAGCACCCTTGCTAAATCGCGGATATTGAAATAATTGCTATTCTCTATTTTGTAAGCATTCAGCTCAATCTTATTGCCATTTACAAGCATTGATAATATTTCCGGTTTTGCCGTCTTTTCTATTGTTTTTTCTTCTATAAATGCTAATCCGTTATTTATTTTTCTTCCGCACATTGAAATGTTGGATGAAGGATAATAGAGTGCTACCGAGCCGCCCCCGTCAAGACACATTGCATTTATCAATCCCATTTGCTTACATGCTTCTGCTGCGTCTGCCACTGTTGCCGAGTCCAAATTGCCGAATACTATGCTTCCGTCTTCCTTAGCACCGATGAAGGATCTTCCCGCACTGTTTGTATTAATCTTTGCTTCCGTAAATCCTTCGGCATATCCGTCCGCAGTTACAGTGCCGTTAATAATAAGGCTTGGTCCTGCTCCTAAGCCGCACACAACATTTTCCCAATCGCTCGGATTTGTAAAGGTTGTTCTTATGTTAACCTTGTAATATACTTCATCTCCTACCTTGTACCTTTCATCCACAAGGTATGCTGCCGAAGAATTATATACTATTGCAAACCCATCCGCCGGCACATTGAAATCCGATGTTGAAATATTATCCACGCGACCATTGGAAACAACTACTGCCTTTGCGCCCATACTCACGCCTACCGGCACACCATATTCCGGAGTAAAAATTGTTATAGCATCTTCTTCAATGCTTGGATGATTAATTCTCCATGGTATTGCTCTGTATACTCCGTTAACATATCCTTCAAAATCAAATGAAAGTCTGTCCACCAAAAACTTGCCGTCATCGGTAATTCCAAATACGGAGCCTCCGTTGCTGATGTGAAGAATTTTTCCGTCCTTGATTATACTACCCCATGAAACGGGTGTTCCTCCATATGCTTCAAAATATGTTCCGTTTACGGCAGCAAAGGCTCCTTCATTCTTTGCCATTACTTCAAGAGATTCGGAAGAATTCATCTGATTGTTTGCATTAAGAATAACCGGCTTAATATTTTGATTGTCCATATTTATTGTTATGTAATTTATTTTTATTCCGTTGATATTTTCATTACTGTATGAGCTATCCGCATACGCAATGGTGATGCTGCATAGTATTGCCAATATAACTAAACAAGTTATCCTGTATATTCTTCTCATATTGTACTCCCATAATCATTATAATATCGCAGTAGTCTCCGCACACAAATTTATTTGCTCTTTCAACAGTCGCATAAATTTGGTGCTCGTTGCGTTTGACCTACCAACCATCTGTTCTTCGCTATCGCTCGAACATATGGGGTTAGGGCATATCGCAGTCTCCGCATACAAATTTATTTGCTCCTTTCAGTCGCATAAATTTGGTGCTCGTTGCGTTTGACCTACCATCCATCTGTTCTTCGCTATCGCTCGAACATATGGGGTTAGGGCATAAAAAAATTGCTAATTCAACATTAGCAATACACAACGTGCAACTGGCTGCCATTTTATAGGCCCTATAGCTTTGCGTCACAGGCTTTCGCCTGCTTTGCCAAATATGAATTTAAATACATTATAGTTGAATTAGCATATTTTGTCAATATGAAAATTATTGCGGCTCAAACAAGCCTTCATCCCTCATTGAACAAACCCTATGTAACACTCATACGAAAAATGAGAAAAGCCGTATGATATTAAGTCTTACGGCTTTGTCTACATACCTGGCTGCTGTAAAACAGGCAGTTCGTACAGGAACTATTTTATTATTAATAGAACAAATGCATGAACATAGAGCCGAATATTATGGCTAAAAATGTTCTTTCGAAGAAAGCAACCACCAATTCCCAAAGCTTTAAAGGAAGCTTTGATGACATCATAACGACCACGGTTTCCGAGAAAAATATAATTTGAACTATTGATACTGCCGTTACAAGATATCTTGCTCCAGCATCAATCAGTGCAATATTATTTTTAATTAACAATACCGGCAGAAACATTTCAGCAATACCAACCGGAAAGCTTGGTGCAATCATTGCTGCGTTCGGCACTCTTAATAGATTTAATAAGGGTTCAAACATTTTTCCCATTATATTAAACAATGGCGTAGTTTCAGCCAAAATTAATGCAGATACACCCACTGCCACCAATAAGGACAAAACCTTCGGTATTACTTCAAATCCATCTTTTAAGCTTACAAGCATTTCTTTGAACAAGTTTGGTGCTGTTATAGCTTTTTTAGCTGCTCTTGCAGCACCGGTACTCAGCACATTTCCCGAAGCCGGGCTTGTATTTTTTATATCTTCCTTTGTTTGAACTCTTCCGTTGATATATACGTGCTTCTTCTTATTAAACGGCGGTATTCTCCCCATAAACGCACTGACAATCATGGTTAATAAAAGGGATGAAAAATATACGAATAAAAATCTGTCCGCAAGTCCTGCAGTATCAATTACCATGTAGGCAAACCCCACACTTACCGCGCTGAAACCCGTTACAACAAGTACAGCTTCCTTTTCCGTATAAACACCCTGCTTGTATAATTTGCTTGTAATCAGCACTCCTACGGATGATGAGCTCACAAATGATGCTATGGCATTTATTGCAGCTCTTCCGGGAACCTGCCA
>DAIMMU010000025.1:0-19976 GCA_036720515.1 Sedimentibacter sp. | reverse complement strand
TACATGACCCGCGTTTTTGTTTCCTCCGCAAAAGCCTTATTTGTCATGGCCAGTGTATACTGTGGCGTAAATATAGCGAGGGGATAAGGGAGAAAGTCGATTATCTGGGAAAACAGCCCCTCATTTTCGATAAGCAACTGAAATTTTCTTATCATTTGACCTTGAGCTTCTGTTCTCTCCTCTAACATTTTCTGTACTTCCGACAGTTCCTCAAGCAGTTGCTCTTTTGTCTTGTCGCCCATATGAACGCTCCTTTCCAGCCAAAGTGCCGATATTTTCATTATGGCTACCAATATTTTATTAGCCAGCCGGCTATGAAGATAGATTGAATATGCTTATAATTAGTAAGGAAAGTGCGGTTTTGAAAATAAAAGCCCCTACCCGTCAACGCAATCAAGGATTGTGAACACATCCCGGGAACCTTATTTTATTCACAATAAAAAAAGCCGAGCTTTCGTATACAAAAGCCTGGCTTTCTCTTATTACTTTTTTGGCAATTTTTCTATTCTGACTTTTTCCGGTACGCGGAAGGAGAAACGCCGGTTTTATCTTTAAATACTTTGGCGGAGTGACCGTTATAATCCATATTGCAGGCGGCAAAGGCCTGGGCGATGGATAGGTTGGTATCCAGCAGCTTCTCCTTCAATTTACTGATTTTATGATTAGTATAATACTCATGTGGGGTGACGCCGGTATGCTTCTTGAACAGCTTGGTGAAATGGGCTTTACTGAGGCAGGCTGCCCTTGCCGTTGCGCCCAAGTCAAAAGGCTCCCGCCAGTGGCCTTCTATGTATTCCTTGGCCTTGGCGATTTCGTCCTTACCACGATAAACCCTCCTGTTGATCAAAAATGCCGCGACATAGATCGCCCGTTTTTCGTCATCCAAAAGAGGGAAAACCGTAATGTCCTGATATACGGTCTCTATATCGAAGTCCTTTACGCCGTATCGCTCCGCAATTTCTTCTTTCACAGTCATATAATTCAACATGGTATCCCACAAATAGTTTTCTTTTATTAAACTACAAGTTTCAGTATATTTTAATATTAATAAACATACTTTTCCCGGTCTCCGATCTTATTAAGATGCTGCTCCAGTGCAATGGCGATAAACTCAGAGGCATTTTCCCGGTTCGAATTTTCACAGTAATCCTCATATTCGAATAAATCTTTAGTGTCAGGAAACTCCTTGATTATCTGTGCAATCAGTTCCTTTTGTTTTTTGGTAGAGTGCCAGAGTTCACGGTCACTCTTTATCTTTTCCACGCCGTCACGGGTGGCGATATATTTGACGAGGTTATTCAGATGAGCGGCAGTTTTTTCGCTGCCCTTAAGATAAGGGCATTTGAGAATAATGCGAGCCATTATTCTTCAATCTCAGGGCTGCTTTGAAACTCCACCGCATCGTCCAGTCGAATTTTGCCCCTTGTCTTTTTGACCTCGGCAACGCAGCGCCCGCGAAGCTGGTGTAGTTCCTCATCCGTGATGTTGAGTGTGGTCGCCAGCAGATGCATCATCATACTGATTTCCACCGCCAGCCGGAAAAGATTGCTGGCGACACGATTTTCTGTTTTCTGCAGGGTGCCCTGAATGGATGTGAGCAGTGTCTTGGAAAGATAGGAGGAGGTGTCCTCGGTACCAAGGTAGCCCATATAAAAGCAAAGCGCTTTTTCTATAAATTCGCTGCGGCTCTTGCAGTTGTCCTTATTCATCCAGCCGTCCAGCTGATCCATGGTTTCGGGATAGAGCCAGACCGCTGTCCGTTCCTTGTTGTTTTTCATGGTAAAGCCTCCATTTCGTGTGCGTTCACCTATGAGGTGACCGTATAAATCCCTTTGCTTTCCTGTGTTTTCGTAAATTCCGATCACCTTAACCGTGCCAAAGCCCGAATCCGACCACCTCACGGGAAAGTGCAAAAACGCCCAGCACTGCTGGGCGAAGTGGACGGTGGGAGGTCGCTTGCGACCACCCGCCTTTCTGTTTTTCTTGTATCGTACCAGCATGGCTCTCCTTTCCATAAACGCAAAAAAGGGCGCTGACTTTAACTGGCTTTTCATCAACCGTAAAATCAGCGCCCTTTGGCAGTTTTATTTTGTTTTTTGATTTCAATTTAAGTGGCGCCCTTTTTCATTTCGCTGTGATTACAAAAGGGCGCTACCCCTGAATGCTTTTACTTGCGGGTTCAAGTCCCATCAGAGTGAAGCTTTTACCCCAATAAATCTACGAAAAAAGAGCTTTCACTTTTTAGAGTGAAAGCCCTTGAAAGGCTCGGATTTACTGGCTTTGAGACAGATAAATCTTTTTTACCTTTTGTTTTTGGCGGAGGCGGTGAGATTCGAACTCACGTGCCCGTTAGGACAACTCGATTTCGAGTCGAGCTCGTTATGACCGCTTCGATACGCCTCCAAATTGATTTATCAACTCTTACATTTTATCTAAAGTAATGTATATTGTCAATACGTCTAATCTTTAAATATTTCTTTTTTATATTTAAGAGCTGTGGGTGTTATTGCTATTCCGCCTAAGGCGGTTTCTCTAAGCTCTGAGGGAAGTTGTCTTCCCACTTTATACATAGCCCACACTACTTCATCAAAGGGGATTTTGCTGTATACACCACTCATTACAAGATCTGCTGTAGTTAGGGCACTTACGGTTCCGGCAATATTTCTTTTGGCACAGGGTACCTCAACTAAACCCGCCACGGGGTCACAGACAAGGCCTAATACATTTTTAATTACTATTGCTGCCGCCGACAATGCCTGTTCGGGAGAACCTCCCATCATTTCGACGACTGCTGCCGACGCCATGGCTGCTGCCGAGCCGCATTCTGCCTGACAACCACCTTCCGCGCCGGCAAGAGTTGCATTTTTGGCTATTATAATTCCCACTCCTGCAGCTGTGAATAGGGCATTAATTAATTGCTCCTCTGTCTTATCTAACTTTTCTCCGGCAGACAAAACAGCCGCAGGCAAAATACCGCAGGAACCTGCCGTAGGGCATGCAACTATTCTTCCCATTGAAGCATTCACTTCGGAAGAAGATAATGCCCTTGCCATTGCTCTGTTCATAAAGTCCCCCGTAAGGGTTTTCCCTCGGTCTGCATATTGTTTTATTTTATAAGCATCTCCTCCGATTAATCCGCTAACCGACCGCACTGAATTATCCTGCGCATATGTGGAGGAATTCATCATAACATGAAGAGCGCTTCTCATTCTGTCTATAACTGTTTTACGGTCACATTCACTCTTTTCAATTTCTTCAAGTATTGAATATTCCCAAATGGGAATACTTTTTTCATTGCATATTTCTATTAGTTCTTTTCCGTTTGAAACAAACATTAAATAACTCCCTCCACTATGGGATTGATAAATTTCACACTATCAATTTCACCGATTTTCCTGATTCTCTTCATTGCATCTTCTGTAATCATGCTGTCTGTTTCCAATGCCATGGTTGCCATTTTTCCTTTTTCGTTTCTATAAACACGCATGTTGGCAATATTTATATTTTCTTCATATAAAACGGAGGAAATCTTTGAAATTACACCTGGCAAATCTCTGTGATGAGTAAGGAGGGTTGGTCGTTCTCCCGTAAACTCTACAGCCTGATTGTCAATATCAAAAATAAGTATATTTCCGCCGCCGATGGATGACCCTGAAACCATAGTAAAGCTGCCATCCTCTTTTGTTATAATAAATTTAACCGTATTTGGATGGACATCTCCCAAATCAGCGGGAGTAAAAATAACTTCTATTTCTTTTTCGGCTGCAATTTCAAAAGAATTTTTTAAATTTTCATCCCAAGGCTCCATATTAAGAATTCCGGCAACCAATGCCTTGTCCGTTCCGTGACCCTTATATGTTTTTGAAAATGAACCGTGAAGCAAAAATTCTACTCTTATTATATCATTGCCTGCTATTGTAGCAGCAACCTTCGCAAGTCTTGCCGCTCCAGCCGTATGAGAGCTTGAAGGTCCTATCATAATAGGGCCTATTATATCAAAAACACTGTAATTCCGCATATTGACTCCTGCTATTATCATTATAAAAAGGCGACATCCCTATGCAATATGGTTAGTCCTTGATGGTGAAAGGAATACCCACAAAATATGAGATTATTCATCCTTTACCTTAAGAATGACACGTCTATTCATAGAATGATACTTCTATTATTCTAAATTTTTAAAAGTTTCAACCGCATGCTTAAGCTTATTTACTATGGGTAAATTGTAAGGACACTTTTTTTCGCACTTGCGGCAACGCACGCATTCATCCGGTTTAACTTTCAGCTGGTCATATCTAAGCTTGCCATATTCCGGCATATTATACTTAAGAACATAATTTTCAAAAGTAAACACATTGGGTATATCTATTCCTTCGGGACAGGGCTTGCAGTAACCGCATCTTCTGCAAAACTCAGTGCCTAAGCTTTCAACTTCTCTGTTTATTATATCCCGTTCTTCCTCTGTTAAATGTTCCTCATTTAATCCTGCCCGGGCATTTTCAATGACCTGCTCTGTTGAGTCCATCCCGGGTATCGATATTGTTATAAGGTCTGAATTCATAATATATTTTAAGGATAGCACCGGATGTTCAAATGCTCCGCCTGCCATGGGTTTCATTGCAATTGTTCCCATTCCCATTTTCAATGCTTTTAAAAACAGCTCTGTTCCTTGGGGCTCAACAGGGTTAAAAGGAAATTGAATTGTTTCAAATTCAAAATTGTCGATTGCTTGAATAAGAATTTCTCTCACATGTCCCGTTATTCCTATATGTTTAATCAAACCTTGTTCTTTTGCTTCTTTCAAGGCTTTAAGTGCACCATTCTCCGAAAAAACTGTTTCCAATTGCTGTTTAGTACCTACACTGTGAATTTGATATAAATCTATATAGTCAATCTCCAAAGTATTCAAGCTTTCTTCAACTGAGCTTTTCATTGAATCATAATCATAGCTCATTGCCTTGGTGGCAATATAAAAATTCTCACGACCTGCAGCTTTAAACCCCTTACCTATATATTCCTCACTGACAGTATAGCCTCTTGCAGTATCGATGAAATTTATTCCCTGTTTTTTGCATTCAAGTATTATATTAATTGCATCTTCTTCGCTTACACGTTGTATGGGAATGCCTCCCAAACCTATTACAGACACTTCCATGCCCGTATTCCCCAACAGTCTTTTTTCCATATGCTACCTCACTGTATATAATGCAATAATTATATATTAGAAATTAATTGTCGTCAATGTGCGAGTATAGCTAAATATTAGATAATAAAAACGTATAATAGCGCAGGTGGAAACAAGAAACGGGGCTAAAGCATACTCAGGACTCATTCACTACAACATTTGCTCCCTTGGTCACATATTTTGCGAATTCGGTGCGGTTGACCTGCCGTCATACAAAAATAACATCCCGCAATGTTACCGCGGGATGTTTATATAATTTGGAAGAAGATAAAAAAAGTATTATCAGTATAATTGTTTACAAAAATTCATTAATTATACATATATTTTGAAAAAATTTAATATTAATTATCAAGTATGCTAAAAAGTTATAAGGTGGTAATGTGAAGAAAAATAGTTTTGTTATCTTGCCCGTTTTTATATTTTTTATTGCGGTTTTCAGATTTATTTATTTAGAAAATGGACTGTCGCTGATAATTCATGTATGCTTTCCCATTTTTGCAGGTATATTGTCAGCGGCTGTTTTAAATCCTATTTTAGTTTTTTTTGAAAAAACACTAAAAATTGAAAACAGGTATATTGCAGTTTTTATGACTTATCTTTTTATTTTTTTATTGGTATCAATTGTGGTAAAAACTCTTGCACCTGACATTATAAACAGTATATTGCAATTATCCAAGGACATACCCAAGCTGTACCGAAAAGCTAATGAATTATTGTCTTTATTGGGAGATGATTTGATTGTAAAAATTTATTTTGCTGAAATTATGCAAAAATTATCTTCTCTCTTAACAGACATAATCAATAATGCACTCACAAAGGTTATTAATATATTTATGGCTTTTGCAAATGCATTATTGTCCATAATTATTTCTGTCTATATATTAATTGATAAAGAAAATATTGAAAATTGGATCGAAGAATTTTCAGGTCTTCTTGTAGGGAAAAAAACAGCACATGATATAATTAAAATAAGTCACATTCTGTATCGCAATGTTTCAAGCTACATATCGGGGAAAGTCACTGCCTCTCTTATAATTGCATTATCGATATATATAGGCTCGAAATATATTATAAAGTGTCCCTATCCTGTAATTGACGGAATTGCTATAGGAATAACAAATATGATTCCTTACTTTGGAACATTCATCGGCGGTATACCCATAGTGCTGATAAATATCTTATATAATCCACAAAAGGGATTTCTTTTGCTTATTTTAATTTTAATATTGCAGCAGGTAGATAGTCTTATTATAGACCCGAAAATTATAGGCAGTCAGTTGTCAATAAAACCTCTTTTAGTAATTATTTCGATAATAATCGGCGGAGGATTGTTTGGTCCTTTAGGACTGTTCTTTGCAGCACCTGTTGCAGCATTGATTAAATCAATAGTTGAAGTATACATGTTAAAAAAGCGGAATAAAAATGAGCACATTATTGATAAACCTTGAAACATTGTGCACATTTGTGGATAAAACTGTTGACAAGTGGCAAAAAAAGCATAAAATTTGTGTATAACTTATAAAGATAGCTTTTATAGGCTGTTCATAACTTTATTAAAAATTTTGGCGGTTAAAATGTGGAATGATAAAAGATACCATACCTTAGATTATGAACTTAAAAAAATCTTTGGTGAAAAAACAATTAAATTATCTATTGACGGAAATTTTACCTGTCCTAACAGAGACGGCACAATTGGCTTCGAGGGTTGTATTTTTTGCAGTGATAGAGGTTCAGGAGATTTCACCCATAGAGAGAAAACCATAACAGAGCAAATTGTAGAACAAAAACAAATTATGTCGAAAAAGTGGAAAAGTAATACATACATTGCATATTTTCAAAATTACACTAATACCTATGACACTGTTGACAACCTGAGGAAAAAATTTTATGAAGCTTTAAGCTGCGAAAATATAAAGGGTATTGCAATTGCTACCAGACCTGATTGCATATCCGATGAAATTGCTGATTTCTTGGAGAATCTAAATTCCAAAACATTTCTCTGGGTGGAATTGGGACTTCAATCCATCCATGACAAAACAGCAAATTTTATAAGAAGAGGTTACAGTATAGAGCAATTTAACCACGGGGTTGAAATCTTAAAAAGCAAAAATATTAAAACAGTGTTACATTTAATTATGGGGCTGCCCGGCGAATCTAAAGAACAAATGCTGAATTCGGTTAAATATATTTCAAATCTAAATATTTGGGGTGTAAAAATACATATGCTTCACATTTTAAAAAATACTGATTTAGCTGTGTACTATGAAAAAAATCCTTTCAAAATATTATCTCGGGAAGAATATGTGGATTTGGTTTGTGATTCTTTGGAATTATTGAAAAGTGACATTGTTGTGCACAGACTTACCGGAGATGGTAAAAAATCGGATTTAATTGAACCCCGGTGGACTCTAAATAAGCTTAAGGTTCTATCAGATATTGATAAAACATTGAAAATCAGAGGAAGTTTTCAAGGTAAAAATTTACCATTGTAATTTTAATGTAATACTATTTTAAATGTTTTATTATATAATAACTATAAGGAGATACTATGATTATAGTATTTTTTAATTGATTGCATTAAGGATTGATAAAATGAAAAAAGTATTATTGATGATAATAATTTTAATATTTGTTGCATCTTTTGTAAATATATACGCAGCTGACTTTTCGGACATAAAAAAAGATCCTTATTTAGAAGAAGCGATAGGTGTGCTATCCGGTTATGAAATTATTCAAGGGTATCCCGATAACAGCTTTAAGCCTGACAGAATAGTCACTCGTGCCGAGATGGCAAAAGTTGTAACTGTTGCGGTAGGATATAATGAATACTCCAAAAATATGACCTCAGTCTATGAAGATATGCATGGGCATTGGGCTGAAAACTATGTGGAATTAGCCAATGTCTTGGGTATTGTTAAGGGGATTTCTCCAACCGCCTACGGTCCTGATAATCAAATAAAGTTTGAAGAAGCATACACAATGATTTTGAGGATTTTGGGATATACCGATGAATCATTGGTTGGAAACTGGCCTTCAAATTTCTATGATAAGGCATTGGAGCTTAACTTGTTCAAAAACATTGACGCAAATGTTGAATTTGCATCCAGAAGAGATGTTTCGATAATGTTATTCAATGCACTTGATTATAACTTAGTTACGGTAAAAGATAATAACACGGTTAATATTACAAATAAGACACTGATTTCAAAGCTTGGTAAAATGGAAACAAAAGAAGTGTCAATCAGAGACTTAAATATTGATAACTTTGACTATACAAATTTTTTGTTCAACAAATGGGATATTTATTACGACATAAAAGGAAATACAGTCCATATAAACAACCCCAGGTACGATGAATTTAAGGGGACAGTAACAAGCCTTCTGTCAAACAGAGTGATTTTTGTTACTGATGATTACGGCAATGTAAGAATCTTTCAGGTACCTGACATACCAATTATAATTAACGGAGTAAAAGGAAACTTTAACAATTTAATGGACTCAAAAATAAAAATTGTTTATGAAGATACCTCTTTCAACGGAAAAGTTATAGGTATTATTGCCTATAAGGAAACTGACGTGATAGTTGTAGAAAAGGGTGATTTGTACAAGGAAGGAAGCAAACAGTTTGCGGGCAAGTACCTCCCGATAAAAAATTCTGTAATAAACAATAATAAACTTCACATAACAGGTGACGCAAAAACATTGCAGGAAATATCGATAAATGACGTTGTATATTTTTATGAAACACAAGAAACAAACAAAAATACGGTATTGACACTGAAGGTGTTAAGATCTCAGACCGTGGGTATTGTTACGGCTGTGCAAAGTACGGACGGCAATACATTTTACACCGTAAACAATATAAGCTACATGACAGGAAAGGATTTCATTTTTACCGAAAAAGCAAATGTGAATGATAATGTTGAGTTAATATTGGATAAAAACAACAATATAATAAAACTCTATATCAATAAATATGGTAAGAAACCTTCAACCTTCGGCATAGTGCTCAGCTCCTCAAACAGCACCACAGGTAATGCTTCCGCAAGAATACTTGATGAATACGGAGTATTGAAGACATATTCCTTAGCGGACAATTCAAGTGTAGTGAAGGTACAAGAAAATGATTCATCTGTTTTAAAACAATCATTAATAACCGGCAACGATTTGATTAAATTTGATCCCGAATCCGGCGGGGAATTGAAAATTATTGATTTAATGCCAACTAAGAACATTGCATGCTCATACAATAATCAGACACGAATTTTGGCAAACGGTTATTATATTTCATCGGATACTTTTATAGTATATAAAAGCGATGGGCAGTATCGGCTGTTAGAACCTTCTCAGCTTAACGGATACTTAGAAGGAAAGGCGGTTGTCAATTATTCGGGACACATAGACGCTATTTACCTCACAAAGGGAATTAAGCCGGCAAATGCTGTGACAATAACACCGGAAACGCAGCAAAGCTACAACGGAACCATATACGGCATTATAAAAGGTGTTACAAAAATAGATGATACCACAAGCCACGTGCAGTTCTTTAACAACGGCAATGTATTTTCAATTTCAAATACATCTGCGGCAGGTAAAAAAATTTCATCACTGATGAATTCATATGTACGAGCGGTTATAGTTAACGGAGTAATTTCAGGAATGGAAAAAGTTACCCCGGAAACAGAAAAAATAAAAATTTCTCAAATTTATGCCAATCAAATGTTGATTGACAATATAACATATATGGAGTATGTATCAGACATAAAAGTGTATATTTGCACCTTGGACAGTTCAGGAAATATAAGCAGCTTTAAAGAAGGCGCCAAGACAGATATTAAGGAAGGTTCTACAGCACAACTTTACGATTTATACGGTGGATTTGACGGAGTAGTTGACGTAGTACTTATATTTAAATAAAGATGCCCTAACCCCATATGTTCGAGCGATAGCGAAGAACAGATGGCGGTAGGTCATTCGTAATGAGCGCCAATTTTGTGCGACGCAAGGAGTAAACAAAATTGTGCGGCGAAACTACGAGATGCCCTAACCCCATATGTTCGAGCGGTAGCGAAGAACAGATGGCGGTAGGGCTAAAATTTATACTATTTTTGTAGTGAAATTTTCAATATTCCACACATCGGTTATAAATCTGTCATAAAAGTAAGGTTCATGACTTACCAGCAATACAGTACCTTTAAATTCGGCGAGAGCCTTTTCAAGCTCGACCTTGGCTTCGGGATCTAAATGATTTGTAGGCTCATCCAATACCAAAAAATTTAATTCCTTCAATAATATTTTGCATAGTCTTACCTTGGCATTTTCTCCTCCTGATAAAACCTTCATCATGCTTGTAATATTTTCGGTAGTAAGCCCGCAGCGTGCAAGCTCCAATCTGACTTCGTGGTTTGTCAGTGAAGGATATTCATTCCACACCTCGTCAATAGCGGTATTTGTGTTGTTTCTTGAATCCTCCTGCTCAAAATAACCATATACAACATTTTCTCCAAATTCTACATTACCTGAAACCGGCGGGATCATTCCTAAAATTGTTTTTAAAAGGGTTGACTTTCCAAGACCGTTAACCCCTGTAAGAGCAATCTTTTTATTTCTTTCAATCCGGAAATTCATCGGATTGGTCAATGGATGATCATAACCGATTATTAAATCTTTTGCCTCAATCAAAAATCTGCTTGGTGCCTTTGTTTCCTTAAACTTGAAGGCAGGCTTCGGCTTATCCCTCGGTTTTTCCAAAATATCCATTTTCGCCAGCTGCTTCATACGGCTGTTTGCCATGCCGCGGGTTGCAACTCTTGCCTTATTCCTTGCTATGAAATCCTCAAGTCTTTCAATTTCCTTTTTCTGTTTATCGTATTCTTTTTCTTCCCTTTGCTTGTTTGCTTCGTATATACGTCTGAATTCCTCATAATTGCCCACATACCGCGTTAAATCACAATTTTCCACATGGTAAATAATATTGCAAACATCATTAATAAAGGGAATATCATGGGAAATCAGTATAAAAGAATTTTCATAATTGCGAAGATATGTTGTAAGCCAACTGATGTGATTGTCATCTAAGTAGTTGGTAGGTTCGTCAAGAAGAAGAATTGTGGGATTTTGAAGTAAGAGCTTCGTCAATAACACCTTAGTTCTTTGTCCTCCGCTTAACTCATCAACTCTTTTATCAAGACCGATGTCTCCTAATCCAAGTCCATTAGCTATTTCTTCAATTTTGGAGTCAATGATGTAAAATCCGCTGCTGTCCAAAATTGTCTGTATATCAGCTGCATCCTCCATCATAATGTTTGCTTCTTGTTCATCGGCTAATGCTGCATTTTCATAAATTTCAAGCATTTCCTGCTCCATATTATACAAATTATCGAATGCAAGCCGCAGGTTTTCCCTTATTGTTGTTCCTGATTTCAAGAAAGAATGCTGGTCTAAATATCCGACAGACACCCTCTTTGACCATTCAATGGTTCCCTCATCAGGCATTAATTTTCCGGTTATTATATTTAAAAATGTTGACTTTCCTTCACCGTTTGCTCCGACCAATGCCACATGCTCACCCTTCAGCAGTCTGAATGAAACATTTTCTAATATTGCACGGGCACCAAAGCCATGGGTTACACTTTTTACATTTAAAACACTCATAATTACTCCTTTAATTTCAATACCATTTATATTAATAAAATTCTTGAAAAAAGTAAATATATAATTTAAAAAATTAAAGAATAATATAATTTTTCTTAATCATCATTGCAATGAATACTACGGTTCATATATCATAAAGACTTTATGAATTATATTCAAAATATTACTACAAATTTTTTCAGAATTATTGATTAAATGACATGGGTTTGCTATAATTTAATAAGTGATAAAACTATAGGAGGATAATAAATGAGCGAAAAGCTAAGACCTGCCTGGGTCGAGGTAAACAGGGAAAAAGCTATCCATAACTTATTAGAGGTAAGAAGAGCCGTGGGACCTGATGTAAAAATATGTGCGGTAGTTAAAGCAGACAGTTATGGAATGGGTGCTTTGGAATTATCAAAAATGTATCTTGAAAATGGCGTGGATATGTTTGCAGTGGCAGTAATCGGAGAAGCTTTTGAGCTGAGAGAAGAAATTAAAGATAAAGACATCTTGGTTCTTGGTTTTACATCAGAAGAATTCTATGATGATGCAATAGAAAACGACATAACATTAACCATTTATAATTATGATCACGCTGTAAGATTAAGCGAAGCAGCAAAAAAATTAAACAAAGACGCAAAAATTCACATAAAAGTAGAAACAGGTATGAACAGGTTAGGTTTTATACCTACGGTAGAAAATGCAGATAAAGTTGCAGATATTGCAAAATTGGAAAATATCAAAATTGAAGGTGCTTATTCCCACCATGCCAAGGCTGATGAAAAAGACAAAACAACCGCTCATATGCAAGCCGGCAGATTCATAAAATTTATGGAAATGCTGAAGGAAAGAAATGTGGAAATACCCACAAAACATATTGCAAACAGCGCCACTATAATAGAAATGCCTGAATATTATTTTGATATGGTAAGACCGGGCATTATTTTATCGGGCTTTTATCCTTCTGATGAAGTAGACACCGAAAAATACAAATTCAAAATTTGCGTTACTCTTAAAGCAAAGGTTGCAAACGTAAAAACTATTGATGCCGGCGAAGGTGTGGGATACGGGCATTTATACCGTGCTGATAAACCTGTGGCGGTAGGTACTATTCCGTTAGGTTATGCGGACGGTTATTCAAGATTGTTGTCAAACAAAGGATATGTTATTGTAAAGGGAGCTAAATGTCCCATATTGGGAAAGGTGTGCATGGATCAATTTATGGTGGATTTATCCAATGTTGAAAATCCCGAAATAGGTGATGTGGTAACAGTTTACGGTGATGGAACAGACGGAGCGATGACAGCTGAGGATGTGGCAGACATGAGAGGCACAATTTCTTATGAAGTGCTGACAAATTTGGCTGTAAGGAGACTCCCAAAAATATATGTCTAAGGAGCACTATATGAACTATGATTTAATCGAAAAAAATGATAATGAACTTTATAGTTTCATGATGGAAGAAAAAGAGAGACAAAATATTAACATTGAATTAATAGCATCTGAAAATTTTGTATCTGAAACGGTTTTGCAGGCAATGGGAAGTCATTTAACAAATAAATACGCCGAAGGCTATCCAGGTAAAAGATATTACGGAGGATGCGAGTTCATCGATAAAGTTGAAGATCTTGCAAGAGACAGGGCTAAGAAAATATTCGGTGCGGACCATGCGAATGTTCAGCCTCATTCAGGCTCAAATGCTAATTTTGGGGTATACTTTGCTGTTTTAAAGCCCGGAGATAAAATTTTGGGTATGGATTTATCTCACGGGGGACATTTGACCCACGGTAGCCCCGTCAATATGTCAGGCTCTTACTTCAATGTAGTGTCTTACGGTGTTAATAAGGAAACCGAAACAATTGATTATGACCAGGTAAGAGAACTTGCTAAAAAAGAAAGACCGAAAATAATAGTTGCCGGAGCAAGCGCTTATTCCAGATTTATCGATTTTAAAGCATTCAGAGAAATAGCCGATGAAGCCGGAGCTTACTTTATGGTTGATATGGCTCATATCGCAGGCTTGATAGCTGCAGGGCTTCATCCCAATCCTGTAGAATATGCTGATTTTGTCACAACAACTACTCATAAAACATTAAGAGGTCCCAGAGGCGGAATGATATTGTGCAAGCAGGAGTTTGCACAAAAAATAGACAAGGCAATATTCCCGGGCACTCAGGGAGGACCTTTGATGCATGTTATTGCTGCCAAAGCCGCATGCTTTAAGGAGGCAATGGACGATGACTTTAAATTATATCAAAAACAAATTTTAAGAAATGCAAAAACATTATCTGAAGAACTGATGAATAAAGGATTCAGAATAGTATCCGGCGGCACAGACAATCATCTTATGCTGGTAGATGTGAGAAACAAGAATTTAACAGGCAAGGAAGCCGAAAAAATGCTTGATGAAATCCACATTACAACCAATAAAAACACTATTCCTTTTGATCCTCAAAGCCCATTTGTTACAAGCGGTCTGAGGGTAGGAACTCCCGCTGTTACGACAAGAGGCATGAAGGAAGCTGAAATGATTGAACTTGCCGACATAATGGATTCAGCACTCAGCAAAAAAGAAAATGAAAGTACATTAAAAGAACGTGTGTTAGAATTGACTTCTAAATTTAATTAAGAATAAAACAGACAGCCTGCTAATATAATTATATCAGCAGACTGTCTTATTTTTACATTGTGTAATTCATACGGACAGTTTCATTTTAAATACAAATTAAATTATTTGTGCGCATACCACGTAATATTGTTTTTGTAACACAGAAAATTTTCTTGCAAAAAAGCGTTTTCAGTGTTATAATCATAGAAATTTTATAATAACAAGGAGAGGTTTATGAAAAGAGTATTATCTTTATCAATCTGCTTATTGATGGTGCTTTCACTGTTTACAGCTTGTACTAAAAAGGAAGACGATGTTATAAAAATTGGTGTATTCGAACCATTGACAGGTGAAAACGGCGGCGGTGGTCAGCAGGAACTTGAAGGCATAAAGTATGCCAACAAAATGTATCCAGAAGTATTGGGCAAAAAAATTGAATTGGTTATAGTTGACAACAAAAGTGATAAGGGTGAAGCAACTACTGCCGTAACACGTCTTATTGAACAAGAAAAAGTTGTAGCAATAATCGGCTCTTATGGTTCAGGTGTTTCTATTGCAGCAGGCGATATTATAAAAAATGCGAAAATACCTGCAATGGGCGCTTCTTGTACAAACCCTATGGTTACACAAAGCAATGAATTCTACTTCCGCGCATGCTTCCTTGACCCCTTCCAAGGCAGGGTAATGGCAAACTATGCAATCGGACAGGGAGCAAAGACAGCGGCAGTAATTATGCAAAATGGAGATGACTACTCAGTAGGACTTGGAAACTTCTTTATTGAAGCATTTAAAGAATTGACCGGTAGTGAAGCCAGTATAGTTGATGTTTCTGAATTCCAGGTAAATGAATCTGATTTTAACGGAATCCTGACAAATATCAAAGCTAAAAATCCTGACGTAATATTTGCACCAAGCTCGGCAACCGCAGCTCCATTAATAATTAAACAAGCAAGAGCACTTGGAATCAAAAGCTTGATAATGGGCGGAGATACATGGGAAAATCCTGCAGTTATAGAAGTTGCCGGAGTAGATGCAGAGGGTATAGTTCTTTCAACATTCTTTGACGAAAATGACCCGGCTACAGAAGAAGCAAAAGTATTCGTTGAAGGATACAAAAAAGAATTGGCAGGCAAAGAGCCAATTATTCCTGCAGTTGCAGCATTAGGATATGATGCATACCTCTTGGTAAGGGATGCTATTGAAAGAGCCGGCTCAACTGACGGTGTCGCCATAAGAGATGCATTAAATGCAACAAAAGACTTTGAGGGTGTTACAGGAGTTATAAACTTCACTTCAGAGGGAGATGCCGACAAAAATATAGCTGTTATTAAAACTGTTGAAGAAGGACAATTCGTATACATTGATACCGTTGAAGTAAAATAACAAATTTAAAAATTTGGGGCGAACTATTCGTTCGCCCTTTTGCAGTTTTATGCATTGGAGGAATAAATATGACTATTGAACTTTTCATGCAGCAGCTTGCCAACGGCATATCTATAGGGAGTCTTTATGCACTGTTGGGAATAGGATACACTATGGTTTACGGAATTTTAAGACTTATTAACTTCGCCCATGGAGACATTTTCATGATGGCATCTTATTTCATGGTATTTAGCGTCATTAACTTTAATTTGCCCTGGTATGCCGCCACGGTAGTTGTAATAATAGCATCCGTTGCACTTGGAGTACTTCTTGAAAAAACAGCATACAGACCTTTAAGAAATGCCCCCCGTATGTCCATTATGATTTCCGCTATCGGAGCATCTTTTCTTCTGGAAAATTTAGCAACTTATTTATTTACAGGCGTTCCAAAAGGATTCCCGGACATAAAAATTCTAACAAGAGCAGTAAACTTATGGGGTGTTTCATTATCAGTTGCTACAATTATTACACCTTTCACAACACTTATACTGTTATATGTTGTTCTTTTCATAACAAATAAAACAAAAATCGGTATGGCAATGAGAGCCGTTTCAAAGGATTTCGAAACAGCCAAACTGATGGGAATAAATATAAACAAAGTAATATCCACAACATTTATAATCGGCTCCTCTTTGGCAGCAATAGGAGCAATGCTCTGGGGCTCAAAGTATCCTTCAGTATACCCTCTCATGGGCGTTATGCCGGGACTTAAATGCTTTATTGCCGCTGTCTTGGGAGGTATCGGCAATACCACAGGCGCAGTTCTTGGGGGTTTTATACTTGGTATGGCTGAAATTATGCTTGTTACATTCCTTCCGTCATTAACAGGATACAGAGATGCAATAGCATTTATAATATTAATTGTTATATTGTTGGTTAAACCTACAGGGCTGCTTGGAGAGAAGGTGACAGATAAGGTATGATAGATAAACTAAATAATAAAAAAAATAAAATATATTTAAATATATTGTTAGCAGTTATCTTTGCAATTATAATAATACTTTTAGATACAGAGAGAATCGGTGATAACTATATAAGGCGTATATTAAATTTATCAGCCATTTATACTATAGTAAGCGTATCAATGAACTTGGTTAATGGTTTTACAGGATTATTTTCTTTAGGTCAGGCAGGTTTTATGGCAGTTGGTGCTTACACCGTTGCAATATTTACTGTTCCATTGGCTGAAAGAGCTAAAATATTTTATATTATCCCTCAGAACCCTGTTTTGGCTCAAATAGAGCTACCCTTTGTTATAGCACTTATATTGGGAGGTCTGTTGGCAGCCTTGGTTGCAATCTTAATAGGTTTGCCAGTTCTCAGGCTGAAAAGTGATTATTTGGCTATAGCAACATTAGGTTTTTCTGAAATAATTCGTATTGTTTTTACAAATGCAAAATCTATTACAAATGGAGCATTAGGAATTAATAGGATACCTCCAATGCCTACCATGTGGGTTTTCTTTGGTGTAGCCATTCTCTCGGTACTCTTAATATGGCTTTTGATAAACTCAAGCTATGGAAGAGCTTTTAAGGCGATAAGAGAAGATGAGGTAGCTGCGGAAGCCATGGGCATCAATTTATTTAAGCATAAGGTTATGTCTTTTGCTGTAGGTGCGTTTTTTGCCGGAATAGGCGGAGGATTATATGCATCATTGTTAGCATCGGTAGACCCCAAGCAATTTTACTTCACAGTTACTTACAACTTCCTTCTGATTATTGTTTTGGGAGGAATGGGAAGCATATCCGGCACGGTTATTGCCGCCTTCGTAGTTACGTCAGGTCTTGAGGTGTTGAGATTCTTTGATGAACCTCTCACATTGCTCGGAGTTAACATTCCATTATTCCGTCCCGGATTCAGAATGGTTATATTCTCACTGCTATTGATGATATTAGTACTGTTCTTCAGAAACGGTCTTTTAGGGCAGAAAGAAATGTCCTGGAAATTGATTTTTGATTGTTTTAACAAAAAAAAGCCAAGGAAAAAGACCGATAAAGGAGGTACAGCACAATGAGTATATTACAAATAA
Source organism: Sedimentibacter sp. (assembly GCA_036720515.1). Taxonomy (GTDB): domain Bacteria; phylum Bacillota; class Clostridia; order Tissierellales; family Sedimentibacteraceae; genus Sedimentibacter. Next base: position 2,093 of record DAIMMU010000025.1, on the reverse strand, counting down.
ATAATGTTACAATGCAATTTGGAGGAGTTACCGCTGTCAACAACCTTAATATTGAAGTTCAGGAAGGAAAAATAGAAGCATTGATAGGTCCTAACGGTGCCGGAAAAACAACTGCTTTCAATGTTATTACAGGAGTATATTCTCCCACTAAGGGTAATGTAGTTTATAACGGTGAAAATATAACCAGTCTTACCCCTGACAAAATAACGAAAAAAGGTATTGCAAGAACATTTCAGAATATAAGATTATTTAAAAATTTAACTGTACTTGATAATATATTGATTGCCAACCATTTAAGATTAAAAAGCAATTTTTTATCCTGCACCTTAAGGTTGCCATGGTCTTATAAGGAAGAGATGCAAATGCGTAAAAAATCGGAAATGCTGTTAGATAAATTGGGACTATTGGCATTGAAAAATGAAATAGCTCATTCTCTGCCCTACGGTGAGCAAAGAAAATTAGAAATAGCAAGAGCTTTAGCTACTGATGCTAAAATATTGCTCTTGGATGAACCTGCTGCAGGCATGAATCCTTCTGAAACAATGGAGCTGTCTTCATTTATTAATACAATAAGAGATGAATTTAAGCTTACGATTTTTATGATTGAGCATCATATGGACTTAGTAATGGAAATATCAGAAAAAATATATGTTTTGGATTTCGGTCAGCTTATTGCAGAGGGAACCGCAAATGAGGTTAAAAACAACCAGAGAGTTATAGAAGCTTACTTGGGGGTGGAAGAAGATGCTTAGAATAAATGATTTGCATGTAAATTACGGAGGAATATCCGCCGTTAAGGGCATAAGCATCCATGTTCCGGAAAAATCAATCGTAACATTAATAGGCGCCAACGGGGCAGGCAAAAGTACCACTCTTAGAACCATAGCCGGACTTGTAAAGGCAAGCGGCGGTAATATTACCTTTCAAGGGGAAAATATTCTTGACAGGGACACCATAGATATTGTTGCAAAGGGGATTACCTTAGTTCCGGAGGGAAGAAGAGTTTTCGTAAACCTTTCCGTGCTGGAAAATCTGAAAATAGGTGCATACCTGAGAACCGACAGCATAGATGATGATATAAAAAGGGTATATGAACTGTTTCCGAGGCTGAAAGAAAGGGCATGGCAATTAGCCGGTACCTTGTCTGGTGGAGAGCAGCAGATGTTGGCGGTAGGAAGAGCCTTAATGGCAAGACCTAAGCTGATAATGATGGATGAGCCTTCCTTAGGCTTGGCGCCTTTAATCGTAAATGGTATATTTGAAATAATAAAGGAAATAAACCACCAAGGCACTACCATTCTGCTAATCGAGCAAAATGCCAACAAGGCACTTAAGGTTGCGGATTACGGTTATGTTTTGGAAACCGGCAATATAACCATGGAAGGAAAGGGAATTGAACTTTTAAAAAATGAAAAAATAATTGAAGCATATTTAGGAACTTCTAAAAAGAAGCCCTAACCCCATTTATTAGAGGTATGGGGACACACCTTCAGTATAGGGATAGTCTTTGAGGGCAAAAGGAATGTCCCCGAATAAAGTTTTTCTGAAAAATGGTTGGTAGGTCTTTCGCAACGAATTCCCAATTTATGCGACGTAAGGAGCAAATAAATTGGTGAATGAGACTGAGAGAAGCCCTAACCCCCATATGTTCAAGCCATATAAAAAAGGAATGTTTCAGCCTTAGCAGAGACATTCCTTTTACATCATTATCTGGATTAGGGAACCCGCTAATACTGAAACAATATATATATACAAAATAATTTTTATATTTTCTTTGATATTTCGATTCATTCTGAGTAAAACCAGCAAGCCTACACCCGAACCGGTTGAAAGGCCGGCAATTACCGAGCCGAAACTGATACTTCCTTCAATAAACAGCTGGGTAAGTATTACAGATGCTGCGCAATTTGGTATAAGTCCGATTATTCCCGCCAATGCCGGCTGCAAAATATTGCCGTTTAAAATAAACTTAGATAAATTATCTTCTCCGGCAAAAGATATCAAGGCATTCAGCACGAAATTAGTAAAAAATATAAATATGAATATATTCATTGTATGTTTTAACGCAGGTTTTAATATGCCGTGTTCTTCGT
>DAIMMU010000231.1:0-3036 GCA_036720515.1 Sedimentibacter sp. | reverse complement strand
CGGCATCAAATGTAACGGGAATAATAACACCGGTGTTTGAAACAGCGCGGATACTGCATGAAAATAATGCTTATGCCTGCTTTGACTTTGCGGCTTGTGCACCCTATATAGAAATAAACATGAATAAAAGCAGCAAGGAATTTTTTGATGCGGTATACTTAGCTCCTCACAAATTTGTGGGAGGTACCGGGTCTTCGGGTATATTGGTAATAAACAAGAGAATATATGACAATACACTTCCTCCCACTGTTTCCGGCGGAGGAACGGTAAGCTATGTGAGCCCCTATGCTTATGACTACATCGATAATGTTGAATTGAGGGAAATGGCGGGAACACCGGGAATACTTCAAATATTTAAGGCAGCCTTGGTAATGGAATTGAAGGATATAATAGGCATGGATAAAATTAGGGCTAAAGAAAAATATTATACCGGTAAAGTGCTTAATAAACTGAAATCAATTGAAAATATAGAAATTTTAGGCCCATCCGATGAAAAAAACAGGCTGCCCATATTTTCAATAAAGATAAAACATAGGGACAAATATATTCACCCTAAATTTGCGGCAAGGCTGATGAATGATTTATTCGGCATACAGACAAGGGCTGGGTGCGCATGTGCGGCTCCCTACGGTCACAGACTGCTGGATATAAGCAAGGAAACCTCAAATATTTTCAGGCATTTTATAAAGGAAGGAATTACATCCATAAAGCCGGGATGGATAAGATTTAATATTCATTATATAATGAGTGAAAATGAGGTTGATTTCATATGCGGTGCAATTGAGTTTATTGCAAAATACGGATATTTATTTTTAGCTGAATATACTGTGGACTTAAAATCAGGCAGCTGGTCACACAATTCTTACAATAAGCCCTTTGGCATTGTTGAAAACTTTGGAGCGGAAGAAAGCTTAAAATATATTGCGGATAACAACAATATAAAGATTGAGGCAGAAGAAATATCACCCGAAAAAGAATATGAAAAATATTTAGCCGAAGCAAAAAAACATGCCGAACAATTGAAAGAAAAGGATTTAAATTTTAAATCCTTGGATGAAGAGAAGTTCCCTTCCTGGTTTTATTATATAAATTCGCAGTAAAAATATTAATACTCTTTTGGGGCAAAAGCGGTGAATAAGACTTTTAGGCAATCTTATTGAATTATATTCTTATTTTATCGAATTGAATCCAATCAGTTCAACCTCATTTGATATATGCTCCGGCTTTGTCGTTTGTTCTTCCATCAGTTCCGTTGATAAATATTTTTTGTTATCATCAGCAAAAACCGTGATAATTACGGCATCCTTATTGTTCAGAATATTTTGCGCCTTTATGGCACCGATCAGGTTGGCACCGGATGAAATACCGACACCTATACCTAATTCCCGTGCTATTTTTCTTGCCATGTTGATTGCATCACTGTCATCGACACATATTATATCATCCAACTGATTCAAATTAACGATTGCGGGAATAATTCCATCGCCTATTCCGTCAATTTTATGGGAGCCGGAAACTGTGCCGCCCGTAGACATTGCAGGCGATTGGTATGGCTCGATGGGGAATGCCTTGCAATCGGGATATATTTTTTGGAGAGATTTTTTGATTCCCGTTATAGTTCCGCCTGTGCCTACACCTGCCGCAATTCCTGCCGGACTTTTCCCGAATTTTTCAATTTGTCTTAAAATTTCCCGGCCAGTTGTATTGTAATGTGCATCAACATTTAGTAAATTTGAAAATTGGTGCGGAAGGAATGCATTGTTTTGTGCTCCGAATTTATTTGCTAATTCAACCGAACCCTTGAAACCGCCATCCTTTTTTGAAACCAAGTGAACTTTTGCACCGAAACTTTCCAATAGCTTTATTCTTTCCCGGCTCATCCAATCAGGCATAAAAATATGCACCGGGTTTCCAAGATAAGTGCCTATTGCAGAAAATGCAATGCCGGTATTACCGCTTGATGCCTCCACAATTGTATCCCCCTTTCTTAGTAACCCGTCTTTATATGAATTTTTCAAAATATGATAAGCAATTCTGTCTTTAATGCTGCCGGTGAAGTTGTAGTATTCTGCTTTTGCGTATACTTTTCTTTGGATGCCCTGATATTTTAAGGAAATTTCAAGCATCGGCGTATTGCTTATCATTTCAGACAAATTATTAAATTTATTTACAGTATTATTATTCATATTTGTTGCCTCCATTCATAATTATTATTATGGGTAAAGCTTATGATATTATTAGAAAAACAATATAGAGCCGGAATTAAAAATAAAAATATTACTTCGTTAATTTCAATGAAATCACCCAAAAAAGTTTTTCTTTAAATATTAATAAATAAATGGTAGAATATAGTTAAACAAGTATTAAAGTATTTATTTGTCATTGAAGGTGATAATATGTCGGATTTACAAATTACTAAAAGTGCGTTGGCATATTCCATGAAACAATTAATGGAAAAATGTCCGATGAAAAAAATCAGCATCAGCGATATAGTTGAAGGCTGCAATATGAACAGGCAAAGCTTTTATTATCATTTTAAGGACAAGTATGATTTAGTAAATTGGATTTTTTATACTGAATTTATTACTACAATTAATGATCTGCAGCCTACATGGGAATTTTTAGAAAAGATTTGCGATTATTTTTATGATAATAAAGCTTTTTATAAAAATGCTTTTGAAGTGAAAGGACAAAATTCATTTTCGGAATATTTCAATGAGGTTTTACATTCCGTTTTAGCTAACCACTTAACGGAAATATTCAGGAATAAAAAAAATGTGGATTTTTATGCTGCATTCTATTCTGATGCCATAAGGGTCGCTATTACAAGATGGCTCATTGAAGGAGCTAAGATATCTTCTAAGCAATTTGTGGAATTAATGAAAAACGCCATTGAAGGTGTTGCAAGATACTTGCTGGAAGAAGACTAATATATATATTTTGTAATATCTTACATAGAAAATGACAAAATAAATGTCGTATTTTTGACATTTATTTTTTTTGTCTAATGTAATTAAAATTTCTTTGTAATATAAT
>DAIMMU010000230.1:0-3057 GCA_036720515.1 Sedimentibacter sp. | reverse complement strand
CTTAATAAAATTTTCATTTGAAATATATAATAATAAGTGTTATTATATACAGGGTTTAAAAAGGCTGATTTTATTATGAAAATACTTTGCTAATATAGACTTTAAGGAGAAACATGGAAAAAATTATTGTAAAGAAGAGCTCCAACCTTCATGGAAATATAAAGGTTGACGGCTCAAAAAACTCTATTCTTCCCATATTGGCAGCAACACTATTGTGCCCGGAAGAATGCAAAATCCACGATATTCCCAATTTGCAGGATGTAAAAATAATGTGCGGGCTTTTGGAAGCTTTGGGAGCAAAGGTAGAAAAAACAGAGACAAATACATTGAAAGTAACAGCAGAAAACATAACAACATGCGAGGCTCCATATGAACTGATAAGCAAAATGAGAGCATCTTTTTTGGTAATGGGTCCTCTTTTAACAAGATGCCATAATGCGAAGGTATATATGCCCGGAGGATGCGCCATAGGAACAAGACCGATTGATTTGCATTTAAAAGGATTTAAGCACCTTGGTTCGGATATAAAGTCAGAAAACGGTTATGTAAACGCAACAACGGAACAATTGAAAGGAAGAGACATATATCTTGACTTTCCCAGTGTTGGAGCCACCGAAAACATAATTATGGCGGCAACACTTGCAGAAGGAGAAACAATATTAGAAAATGCGGCGGAAGAGCCGGAAATAGTCGACCTTGCAAATTTTATAAATTCTATGGGCGGCAATATTGTAGGAGCAGGTACTAAAACTATACGTATTAAAGGAGTTAAAAAACTACATAAGACTGAGCATACAGTAATTCCCGACAGAATAGAAGCGGGAACCTACATGGTGGCTGCAGCGGCAACAGGCGGGGACGTAATGATTGAAAATGTTGTTCCGAGCCATTTGCAGCCGATAATCGCGAAACTTAGGGAAGCCGGAGTAACAATCGAAGAATACGACGACAAAATAAGGGTTAAAGCAGGCAATACAATAAAACCCGTTGACATAAAAACACTTCCGTATCCGGGATTTCCCACGGATATGCAGGCACAATTCATGGCTATGCTGTCAAAGGCAGACGGTACAAGCATAATAAATGAAACAATTTTTGAAAACCGCTTTATGCATGTAAATGAAATGTCAAGAATGGGTTTACATGTAAAAGTAGAAGGAAGCAGCGCAATATTAATGGGTAACAGCCATTTAAGCGGTGCAAAGGTCAGAGCTACGGATTTAAGAGCAGGAGCTGCCCTTATCATAGCAGGCCTATTGGCTGACGGTGAAACTGAAATTACTGAAGTTTACCATATCAAGAGAGGATACTCAAATATTGTAAAAAAACTTCAGAATTTAGGAGCTGATATCAGATATGAGAAATAATTATTCGCAACCCTTGTACAGACCTCCCAGTGAGGCGTGGAGCATGATAATCCAGGTAACAGAGGGGTGCTCGCATAACAGATGCAGATTTTGCTACATGTACAAATGCAAACAGTTTAGATTAAAATCTATGGAAGAAATAAAGGAACATATTGAATGGCTAAAGCCAATATATAAAAATCCTGAAAGGATTTTCCTTGCGGACGGCAATGTTTTGTGCCTTAAAACAGAAAAGCTTTTGGAACTGCTGAATTACGTTAAAAAAGAATTTCCAGATGCTAAAAGAATAAGCTCATACTCAGGACCGCTGGATTTGCTCAGGAAGTCTGATGAAGAATTAAAAGCTGTCAGGGATGCAGGCTTGGAGCTTCTGTACATGGGAGTGGAAAGCGGCTCGGACAAGGTTTTATCCATGATGGAAAAGGGTGTAACCCAAAAAGAAATGATTGAAGCCGGACAAAAAGCAATAAAAGCAGGCTTTAAATTATCATGCATGATAATATCGGGTCTTGGGGGTACGGAATATATGCAGGAGCATGCCTTGGAATCAGCTAAGGTTATTTCTGCCATAAATCCTCATTATTTTTCACTTTTAAGGCTTGTCGTAGAAGAAGAATCTGAGCTCGCAGAAGATGTAAGACAGGGAAAATTTAAAATGCTTTCACCGCTTCAGGTTCTTGATGAAAATATAATTATGCTTGAAAATATGGAATTAACAGACTGTATTTTCAGAGCAAACCATGTTTCAAATCATGTAAATCAGGCAGGCACCTTAAATAAGGATAAGGTCATGCTTATAGAAAGACTTAAAAAATTCAGGGAGAGCCCAAGCTTTATCCCGACAACTTTTGACAGACTGTAGTATATAAAAGGACACATCGTAAAGGTGTGTCCTTAGTTAATGATTGACACCGACCTCCAGAATGTTATAATACAATAAAAACAACAACCGAGGGAAATATGAAACTTCGAATAGATAAAATGCTGTCTAATACAAGAGTCGGCTCAAGAAAGCAAATAAAGCAGGATGCCAGGAAAGGCTTCATTGAAGTTAACGGAATAACAGAAAAAGACAGCTCCAAAATAATAGACACAGAAAATGACGAAATTAAATATAGAGGCGAAATAATAAAATATACCCAATTTATTTATCTGATGATGAATAAGCCTTATGGAGTGGTTTCGGCAACGGAAGACAACTATGACAAAACCGTGATTGATTTGCTGAGTGATGAGGATAAACTTTACAAACCGTTTCCCGTCGGAAGGCTTGACAAGGATTCGGAAGGTCTTTTGCTTATCACAAATGACGGACAGTTAGCCCATGATTTATTATCTCCGAAAAAACATGTGGATAAAACATACTATGTGGAAACAGAGGAGGAAGTTACGCAAGATGATGTTAAAGCATTTGAAGAAGGTGTAATATTAAAAGAAGACAACTATAAAACACTTCCGGCAAAACTTTGTATAATAGAATCCGGTTATCCTTCAATATGTCTCGTAACAATAAGAGAAGGCAAATTTCATCAGGTAAAAAGAATGTTTAATGCCGTTAATAATGAGGTAACATATTTAAAAAGAATTTCCATGGGACGGTTAAAGCTTGATGAAACATTAAAAGCAGGGCAATACCGCCACCTGACGGAGGAGGAAAGGAGCAATATATGAAATTGGGAATGCCGGCATT
>DAIMMU010000229.1:0-3081 GCA_036720515.1 Sedimentibacter sp. | reverse complement strand
TGGTCGCATATTTTGGGAAGTCGGTGCGAATGACCTACCAACCATTTCTCAGAAAAAAGACTCTGAGAAATGGGGTTAGGGCATCTCGCAGTCTCATTCAATAATAATATAAAAAGTTAGCAAAGTAAAGGGGATTATCATGAAGGAAAAGGTAATAAATATTGCTGCAAACGATGACAGTTATACAGCTGATATAAAAAGAAAGCTCACTAAAATTTTAACTGAAAACGGCTATAGTTATTACGAAGGATTCAATCAGGATGCACAATTAAACATCACCGTAGGAGGAGATGGTGCATTTTTAAGAGGTGTCAGGGAAAGCAATTTTTCTCAAATACCATTCATAGGAGTCAATACGGGAACCTTGGGTTTTTACCCGGAAATCACGCCGGAAAACCTTGAAAATTTCATAATTAATTACAGAGCCGGAAATTACAAAATAAACCCTGTGAATTTAATTGAATGTGAAGTTATGACCGTTAACTTGTCTGATAAAATTTATGCGGTAAATGATATAATATTAAAAAGAAAAGACATGAAAACTATACATCTCAATGTCTTTATTGCTTCAAACCACTTAGAGAAAATAAGCGGCGACGGTTTAATTATTTCTTCTCCCTTGGGAAGTTCCGCATATAACAAATCCGCAGGCGGAAGTTTAGTGTATCCCTCATTGAAAACGCTGCAAATAACACCTTTGTCCCCTATTTTATCAAATGCTTACAGATGTTTGGAATGCAGCATTGTAGTTCCGCCTGAATTTGAAATCGCAATATATCCCGAAAGAAGAGATGACTATTATTTGGCTATATTAGCAGATGGAGAAGTTTTCGAGTACGATGAATTAGAACATGTGCATTTCCGCACATCAAAGAAGGTTATAAACCGTCTGTCAACGGGAACATTTAACTACTGGAACGTAATAAAAGAGAAGTTCCTTTAACGGGGACATTCCTATAAAAGACTCGCCCGCAGAGTCTGACCGCCTTTTATAGGTGTGTCGCCCTTCATCTGCCGTGACATTCCCTTGCATCATTACATCCTTAACGTAAACTTGCTTCCCACATTTACGGTGCTTTCTACCGTTAATGAATATTTGTGCTTGTCGGCAATCCATTTGGCAATGCTTAACCCTAAGCCTGTACCGCCTTCTCTGTGTCTTGCCTTGTCTGCCCTGTAAAATCTGTCAAAAATCCTGTCTAAATCTTTTTCGCAGATGCCTATTCCCGTATCCTCAACACTAAAGATTTTTCTATTTTTATCGGTTTTTAAAGTTACTGTTACCGCTCCTTTTTCTGTATATTTGACCGCATTGTCAACTAAAATTACCGCTAATCTTCGTATTTTGTCATAATCCGCTTTTATATTTACATTTTCCTCAATATTCGTTATGAAATCTATATTTTTGTTTTTAGCAATCACTTCCATGCTATTGCACACATTTTCTACTACTTCGGAAAAAGAAAATTCCGAAATATCCAACTTCTCTTCATTGTTGTCAGCCTTTGCAAGAATTAAAAGCTGGTCAATAAGCTTAGCCATTACCCTTGTTTCCGAATATGCATTGTCAATCCAAATTTCATTTTCATCAACGGTTCCGTCCTCATCGCTTAAGACAACATCCAAGTTTGTTTGTATAACCGTAAGCGGAGTTCTCAGCTCATGAGATGCATCAGCCACAAACTCTTTTTGCCTCATCCACGTTTCCTTGATCGGCGTTAATGCTTTGCCCGTGAGTATATAGCTTAATACCAATAAAATTAAGGTGCCGGAAATTCCGATTCCGAACAGTACGGTTCTTAAGAATGACCAGAGTATATCTTCATTAACGGTATTTTGATAAACCTGAACTACACTTTGACCGGTAATATCACTAAAATATTTTGTATAAATTCTATAATTAAAACGACCTACCTTTAAAGTTGTATACGAATCTTTTCCCTGCTCAAAGGCATTTGAAGCAAGTGCCTTAATATCATCTGCTATTTTTATTTCGCCCTCATCAGAAAAAACAGGCGTCAAATATTCATCATACACTATATAACATGCATCAAGCCTTTTAGAATCCGTAAGATTGTTTGGTCTGAATCTTTTGAGCAGGGTTCCGTTGTTGAGGAAAAACTCCGGAAATGCTGTATTTTTATAATTATATATTCTCAATGCTTCTGTTTTCATAAGCTCTTTATTGCCATCTTCGAATATAATTTTTGTGAATTTATATATTCCGGAGGCAACAAAAAACATAAAAAGAATAAGTATAACACCCATGTATGCGGTTAATTTCAAATGCAGCTTCCTAAACATTTATTTCTCCTTCAGCATATAGCCTACGCCTCTTACCGTTTCAATTTTCGCATTGGTATCTTCTAGTCTTTTTCTCAAATGATGAACGTATATTTCAATGTTGCTTTCAAGTATATCCGCTTCAAGTCCCCATATACGATCAATAATCTGCTCTCTCGTGAATACCTGACGGGGCTTTTTTATGAACATTTCCATAAGCATTGCTTCCTTCAGAGGTATTTTGTATTCATCGTCTCCTACAAACAGAAGGTAATTTTTAACATCGTATTTTATATCTTCGAATTCGTATGTTTCACCTATATATTCGGTGTTTTTTCTTCTTGCCAAAGCTTTGACCCTCGCTATAAGCTCCTTGGTTGCAAAAGGCTTAACCAGGTAATCATCCGCTCCGTTTTCAAGCCCAAAAACCCTGTCATCCACCGTATCCTTTGCGGTAAGCATTATTACAGGTGTTTTAATGCTTGACTTTCTTATAGTTTTCAATATTTGAATACCGTCTACTCCCGGAAGCATTATATCTAAAACTATCACATCATAAATATCCTTGCTTGCAAGAATCATCCCTTCTTCTCCGTCATTTGCAATGTCAACATCAATTTTTTGCTTGCTGAACAAAAAGCTTAATGCTTGAGTAATTTTAACTTCATCTTCTACAATTAATATTCTCAATATAGCACCTCCACAGTACTTTATTATGTATTATTCTATATTCAAAACCTTAAAGCTACATTAATATTATGTATATCATATTAGTATGAAGTTATTTTTGTCAATAGG
>DAIMMU010000228.1:0-3105 GCA_036720515.1 Sedimentibacter sp. | reverse complement strand
GGGTAATACCCGGTGAGGGTGACCTTAAGGATAGTGCAACAGAAAGAAACCGCCGCTTTTGCGGTAAGGATGGAAAGGTGAGGTAAGAGCTCACCAGCAATCAGGCGACTGATTGGCTATGTAAACCCCACCCGGAGCAAGACCAAAAAAGGACCTTGGAGTGGCTGCTCGTCACAGTCCAAATGGTAGGTCGCTTGAGTTTGCCGGTAACGTCAAACCATAGATAGATGACTGTTTAATACAGAACTCGGCTTATATATTTACTCTCTACATAGGAAAGGTTACACCCCTCTAAAATGGGGTGTTTTTTTTGCGGGACATAGGAATATAACAAAAAATATGAATTTATTTTTTGACCAAGGTGTTGTAACAAAATCATTATAATTGAATAGAATAAGTACAGGCAAACAAAAAGGGTGATTATATGTTTTGCAGAATAATGCCATGGTTCTTGCTTGGTGTAGGATTTGGCAAATGCAGCGAAAGACGAGACGTTTTAGGTGCAAGAGGCAGATCTGACCCATGTTGCAGACGAAGAAGGTAATATTTTAACCTGAAACGCTTTTAAAGCGTTTCAGGTTTTAATTTGTTGTTTTACTTCCGTTTTAATTTGTTGTTTTTACTTCCGTTTCAATAAATTTTTTTGATATTATTGCAACTGTTATTAAAATAGTAATTGCAGCTAAAATCCAAATTGAAGGTATGGAAATTAAATTAATCAGTATGCTGTACAGAAATGAACCGGACAGTCCTCCTATTTGCATTGTAAATGATTTCACAGACAATACGGATGCTCTTATTTCATTCGGGGTTTCAGAATTAAGTATTACACCTTCCGGAATTGTTGCCATGCCAAACACTAAATAAATCGATGCATATAATGCAATAAATAACGGAATGCTGGTCTGCAAAGCTGTAAGTATCAATAAAAGAGCTATCAGCCCTCTCATGACAAGATACATCCTTCTGAGGTTTAGTTTATATTTTTTAATAGTATTATTAGAAACAATGCTTCCTATCATTGCTGCTCCTAAATATAAAAATGCCATCAATCCTAAAAGTCTGACGGAGCTTTCATCCGGCAGAAATGTTATGAAATGTGGCTGCCAATAAGTTTCCAATGCACTTAGAAAAAAACCTGTTGAAAAAACGGAAAGGAATATACATAGAACGGTACTGTTCTTAAACACGAAATCGGAGCTGTTTTTAATATGCTGCTTTATCGAAATGCGCTGTTTTTTCTCTGCTTTGTCCGCGTCTGATATATCCGATATAAAAAGCACCGATAAAATAATCAATGTAACGGTTAAAACAATTCTTACAATTATATTTAAATCATATATTCCTATGGAGGAAAAAAACTTAGCCGATATTTCCGGGAAGAATCCGCCGGACAATGCACCTGCCGAAAGTCCTAAAGCTTCCAACACGGAAAGCCTTGTAGTAATATTATGCAATTTATCCTTTCCAAAGTTATCTATATAATAGTCTATAAATAATGCATCAAATGAGCCGGAAGCAAGCGCTTTAGCTAACCCGTAAAGCATCATTACAATACATAAAACTATAAACCCGCTGCTCGTCAATAATAACGAAAAACATACGGTAAATATTATAAGGGATAAAACAAAGATTTTTTTACGGCCGAAAATATCTGCCATTACTCCCGTAGGAAGTTCAAGCAATATAACAGAAAGAGCATACAGACCTAAAATAATTGACAAGTTGCTTAAAGATGCCCCCTTGTCAATTAAGGTCAAACTCAGTATCGGCGTTAAAAGTCCGGTTAAATATGAATTCAGAAACATTATTAAAGAGTAAATATGTATCTTCACCTTTTTTCCTCCTTAGGTAATAACTTCTATGAGTATAATATTATATTATATATGAAAACGATATTTCAGTCAAGGAATAAAACAAAAAGACGCATTTATATGCGTCTAAATAATATTTATTTATTTCTATCTGTGAAGTACCGGGGAAAGCTTCTTGTAAATCAATATTACCATGGCTGAAACCACAATTCCCTTGAATAAATTGAAAGGAACTACAGCATACAGTACAAATGTTTTTAAATCTGTTATCGCCGGATTTAATGCATTGCCCATATCTATAAATGCTTGAATCGGAGTTCCGTATATTTTTGAGTATACCGGTAGAAGCAAGAAATAGTTTAAAAATGCTCCTATAATCGCTAAGGATATTGTTCCTGCAACTAATCCCAAGATAGCTGTTTTAAATGATTTATGCTTTTTATAAATGAAGCCTGCCGGTATAATGAAAGCACAGCCTATTATAAAATTAGCTAATTCGCCTATTCCTCCCGTATCTGTTCCGTTAACAACAAAGTTTATTAATATTTTGACCAATTCAATCATAGCTCCCGCGGCAGGTCCTAATGCGAATGCTCCCAACAATACAGGCACCTCGCTGAAATCCAATTCATAAAAATTAGGCGCAAACCATAACGGGAATTCAAATAACATTAATATGGTGGCAACAGCCGCCAAAACTCCTACCTTTGCTATAACCTTTGTGTTGCTTCTTTGCTTTAATGACATTTCACTTTTCATATTTTCCTCCTTGTGCTCAGCACTATTCTAAGATTATCAGAGGCATATAAAAGCCTCTGAAATCTTCAGAGGCATCGAAAAAAATTGCTCACAATTTGTAAGTAATCTCTTCTTTCATCCAGACTGTACTGTCGGTATTGGAATCTAACCAATTCAACCTTTCGGCTCGCGGACTTTACCGCCGGTCGGGAATTTAACCCTGCCCTGAAGATGTTTACAGCTATATTATAACATCAAATAAATATTTGTAAACCCTTTTTTATAAATTTTTTTGATATTATTTTGACAATTTATTTTTTTATATTTTCACATTTTTTAATCCACAGCTCATAGGATGCATCGCTTGGCCCCGTCTTTAGAAGTTAGCACCATAAATCTTTAGGAGCAGATTTAATACAAATAGCCTACAAATGCCTAAAAATAAGGCTTTTTTTTATTAAAAAATACTTGCAAAAATATTTTTTATATGATATAATTATGGCGTTAGTAGCGTTATTGTAAGGAGGGTATTTATATGGCATATTATCTAAAA
>DAIMMU010000227.1:0-3143 GCA_036720515.1 Sedimentibacter sp. | reverse complement strand
GCATGCTCAGAGAGCAGCAAAAAACAAATGCCGCATTTTCAAATATTCAGGAAATTAAAGAAAGCTATCATACAGCAGTTTATATTGAGGTAGAAAGTGACTCGGACGATGTGGTGTGGACAGAAATTGAGAAGCTTGGTGATGTTATTAACGGATTAGGCGGAGATGAAGATGATAGTTGGGTGGCATATAATCCTGCTAATCTTGAGAAGCTTCATTACTTCAGACATGCATGCCCCGAATGCGTAAACATGCAAATTGACAATATTAAAAAGACAGACAGCAGAATTACAAAATTAGGTACAGATATGTCGGTGCCGGATAATAAATTAAAAGCTGCAATGAAGATGTATAATGAAGGTATTGGAGAAAACCATCTGACAGCGGTTATTTTCGGGCATATAGGCAACAACCATCTTCATGTAAATATAATACCTCAAAATATGTATGAATATGAAAAGGGGAAGTCTCTTTTCCTAATTTGGGCGGAAAAAATAGCTGCCATGGGTGGCGCTGTTTCTGCCGAGCACGGTGTTGGCAAGTTAAAAGTGCCATTTCTGAAGAAAATGTATAATGAAGAAGAATTAAATGAAATGAGAAAATTAAAGAAGTTATTCGACCCTGCTCAGATTTTTAACAGAGGAACTATTTTTGAATTTGAGGAGGATGGGAAATGAGAATTATTGTATGTATTAAGCAGGTACCGGGAACGAATGAAGTTAAAATAGACACGGCAACCAATACAATTATAAGAGAAAATGTTCCTGCCATAATAAATCCATTTGATACGTATGCCATAGAAGAGGCTGTGCGTATCAAGGAAAGAGCAGGAGCTGAAGTTTTCGGCTTAAGCATGGGTATACCTGCCGCATCGGAAATGCTTAAAGAGGCAATATCATTAGGCATTGACAAAGGTGTTCTTATGACTGACCGTAAGTTTGCGGGTGCCGATACATTAGCCACATCCTATGCCCTAAGCAGAGGAATTGAAAAAATAGGGGAATATGATTTGATTATTTGCGGCAAGCAGGCAACAGACGGGGATACTGCACAAGTCGGACCGAGCCTTGCAAGAACATTGGGGATTGCTTATGCCACCGATATCAGCAAAATCATAGAAATTAAGTCCAATAAAATGTGCTGTCTGAAGATTACCGATGACGGTTATGAAGAAATTGAAATAAATCTGCCGGCACTTATTACCGTTGTAAAAGAAATCAATATGCCAGGGCTTCCGTCGATTAAAAGCATGAAGAAAGCCAAAAATTCAAAGATTGAAATTTTGACATTTGAAGATATTAATGCCGATGAGGACAGATTAGGGCTTAAGGGCTCGCCGACACAGGTAAGAAAAACATTTGTGCCTGTTCATGAGGCAAATAATGAAATGATTGAAGGTACACTTGAGGAAAAGACAGAAAAACTATCGGATATATTATTGAAGTTAAGAACGGAAGTGAAGTAATGGCAAACATAGATATTATTAAGGATAAATGTGTGGGCTGTAAAAGGTGTGCAGGCGCATGTCCTTTTGGAGCTATAGAGATAGTTGAAAAAAAAGCAACGATAAAGGACACATGCACATTATGCGGATCTTGTGTTGAAAGCTGTAAGTTTGATGCAATAAATTTTGAAAGAGATCAAGTTGCTGAAAAGATTGATTTAAGCGAATATAAAGGGATATGGGTATTTGCCGAGCAAAGATACGGTAGATTAAAAACAGTTTCTTTGGAGCTTCTGGGAAAAGCAAAGGAATTATCAGCCGTTCTTAATGTTTCGGTTACGGCAATTTTATTGGGAAACGGGATTCATAATCTTGCGGATAAATTAATCGCCTATGGTGCGGATGAGGTTCTTGTGATGGACGAAGACGGGCTCAATGATTTCAATGACCACATTTACGGTGAAGCAATTATAGATTTGATAAAGGAATATAAGCCGGAAATAGTTTTAGTGGGGGCTACATCCAAGGGGCGCTCCTTGGCTCCTCATATTTCTTCCGCTTTGAAAACCGGGCTTACAGCCGACTGTACTGAATTAAGTATTGATTTGGAGTCTAAGCTATTAGTACAAACAAGACCTGCCTTCGGGGGAAATTTAATGGCGGAAATAATATGTCCCGATAACCGCCCTCAGATGTCAACAGTAAGACCTAAGGTTTTTAAACCCTTGGAGCCTGATTATAACAGAAAAGGGAAAATCACAAAAATATGCAAACGACCTGTAGAAGGTTTGGTAAAATTAGTCGGAAATATAGACAATGCGGAAGGAGTCGGCTTGTCTGACGCAGAAATAATTGTGAGCGTTGGAAGAGGTATGGGAAGTGCGAAGAATATACGGCTTGCTAAGGAATTGGCGGATGTACTTGGGGGCGCTTTGGGTTCTTCCAGACCGGTTGTTGATATGGGCTGGATGCCATACAGTCAGCAGGTAGGACAAACAGGGAAGACGGTGGCTCCCAAAATATATATAGCATGCGGCATATCGGGAGCAATTCAGCACCTTGCAGGTCTTGCGGATATTGATACTATCGTAGCAATCAATCAGGATCCGGATGCCCCCATATTCAAGGTGGCTGATTACGGCATAGTCGGAGATGTAAATGAAATTCTTCCGGCGGTGATTGAGAAAATAAAACAAGCAAAAATCACTTAAAGATTATAATTTCTTTAAGTGATTTTTTTATATCGCAGTTCATAAAATTTATTTAAAAATATTTGATTTTTTGCCTTTCACAGCTTTATTTTTCTGTATTAAATTTTAAATCCCAAACAGAATAAACAAACAGCCCAATAAAGCAAAACAATGCACCCGATGCCATGGAGTACTTAACGCTGATATCGGCCATTTTGCCAAAGATCAGATTAGTACCGACAGCCGCCACATTTGTGATACTTGAATAGACGGATAAAATCGTAGCACGGCTGGATATATTCACCTGACGATTTTCAATATCCATTCTTATAGGTACGAAAAGTGACGCCGATATTCTTAAAACCAATATTCCCAACACAGAAATAACCGGGTTTGAAGATAATGCCAACATGATACAGGCAAGACCTGCCGCAAAAAACAAAAGTTTAATTGCTGCAGTTTCTCCAAAACATTCTGAAATTCTATGGGAGTAAGCTGCCAGCAAGCCT
>DAIMMU010000226.1:0-3144 GCA_036720515.1 Sedimentibacter sp. | reverse complement strand
TTCTCGTTCTCTTGTTCCTGCAGCTTCTTTTCAAGCTCCATTACCTGCAAACATAGAAAATTTTGATTTTTAATCACTGCTTTCAGATTCTCGTTCATCCATGTGAGCATTTCCTTCAATTCCTTATCCATTTTTCATACTTCCTTTAAAATATTTGCCTTTCAGCATAATGATATTTTAGCTGAAATCGGAGAAAAGGCAAAAAAAATAAGGCCCACCGGAAATTAATCCGATGGACCTAAAATTATTTGCATGGGATTACTATAGAAATTTGGTGATTATGTGTTTACTTAATTCTTATATATTATAGTTAGTAACTACAATATGTTTAGCAGTTGATTTAAAACGGTTGCGTATATTTACGGCATAGTTCTTATAATATTTATCTTTAATTAAATCCCCATAAAGTTCTTTAGTCAGTGGAGTCTCTCCGATAATCATTAACGCCCTACAATTTAAATTTCGAAAATCAGCAGCTAAACGGCGGTGTTGATCTTCGTCAAAACCATTCATCATATCAATATTGCCATAATCATTAAAGATACAATCATATGGCGGATCCAAAAACATAAAATCATTTTCATGTGCCATTGCAAATATATTTGCATAATCTAATTGAAATATATCAGCTTGTTGAAGTAATTCAGAATGTTCACGAGTAATGATTTTAGTATTAAAATTCGGGTAACGGCCAAATGGTACATTATATTCACCATTCGAATTGTATCTAATCATTCCAGAATAAGCCGTCTTGTTTATAAAATAGTATAAAACACCTTCCATATATTTTGATTTAATTTTTTTATTATACATATTGCGTATATCATAATACAGTTTTTCATTTTTATTTTCTATCCTTTTTTGGGGAGCTTTCTCTTTTTGTTCGCGATATTGCTTTTGATTCTTTTCATATATTTTTTGGATAAAATCTAACTGTACTCTCATCCTAGGATAATTATTTCTCACGCCGAGATAAAATGAAACTAATTTTTCATTAATGTCATTGATGATAGCATGGTCAGGTTCAAGATGAAAGTAAACGGCGCCCCCACCTAAAAATGGCTCAATATATGTGTCAAAATTATGAGGAATATATTGTTCAAATCTTGCGATTTCTCTTGATTTTCCCCCCCTATATTTCAACATTGGATTCATAGTTTGCCCTCCCTATTAGTCTTCATATTAGTACAAATATGTTTATGCTATTAACCATTGTTCTGCTTTTTCTTGTATAGCTAAATACCATTGCATTTCATTTTCTGAATTAGTTGCATATGCTTTTGCAAAATCGAACAATTGTCTTATATGACTAGGAGTAGGAATAAAACTAGCTGTATATGAATTTTCTACCATTTTCATAAATATCTCGAGTTCCAATGGTACAATAATTGATGTACCACCATAAAAATAAATATTCGTTTTTGAAAGTGTATAAAAAAAAGCTATGCTTGCATTATTTATTTGTGGTGCAATAAAAAGGCAGAACGCTTCCTTATTAGTTTCTTTTTTAAATTTTGCTAAATGCCTAGCTACAGGTTCGCCTTCTGATTCGTATTGGCGTTGACCTCTTTGCATTGTTACTTCAACTGTTAGTCCAAAATTTCCATAGTCACAAACAATATCTGGCATGTTGCCAGGTGCCGTAGATAAAGGTTGCCCTGCATCATCAATTTTGAAGTTACCTGTGATATGCCCACCATCAAGCATTGTCATAGCCCGCCAAGTATTCCACTCAAGCATTAATGGTACATCATATAATTGATCAGAAATTATTTCATTATAAGTATCAATAACTTCAGAATATAAACTATATGATTTAAGTTTTTTAACCTGCTTAGAAATGATACTCTTACGATTTTCATCAATAACATTATCACGAATGTCTTTAAGTTCTTCTACATTTTTCCCTACAAGTTGGCTATAAGTTTTGGGACTATGCTTAAGTATATATTCTGTAAGGTGGTCTATATTATCAGTATATAGTTCTGGAGAATCATCATTACATAAATAATCCTTATACTTTATTTCATCATTAACAAAAACAGGTTCTCTCTTAACCGTATTGAGAATGAATTTCACATCATTTACTTTGTCTGACATAATTGAAATTGAATGACCGCGATGCGAAATTGATACTAAATTTGTTGCTCTTAAATACCTAAAACATGCGTCAGTATAGTCTCTAAGATTGCTGCGCTTTGTTTTTTTAAACTTCACAATTGATGTGTCTGTTGATTCTCTTGTTGAAGTTTTACCATTTAATATTTCCTCATTAAATATCTTTAAAAGCTCGCTGTCAAGCACAACACCAAAATATTGTTTATAACCACCTTGATATTCTTTTTTACCTTCTCTAAAATCATTAATTTTATTAACTATTTCATCAAATTTTCTATAATCAGTTAACTGCATTCCGAATAGCATTAATTCATCAAAAGTAATTTCCTTAAGCTCGTAAATTAGCCGCAAAATTTCCAAATATGGCCTCACCCAAAATACTCCATGCTCACTAGCTGCTTCCTTGTGATAAGGCGATGGTAACTGAAATTTAAGCAACTGACGTAGGAGCGCTTCTTCACTGCGTTTACCATTAATAAATGCTTTACCTGCTTTGGTCAATTTTATAGTTGGTTTTAAATCCACAAAGCCAAGTGCTTTTGGTGCACGATTAATACGGTCTCTTGCACTAAAAGCCATATCCTTTTTAGAACCTTGGCCTTTAAAATATGGATTTTGAGATAACAATTTTGTATAATGAATCTGGTTTTCTTTATTCCATTTATTCCCTGTAAAATTTTCTGTTAACAATTTTATTTCAGGAATCATTTTCATTGGCGTACGGGGCGAAGTAGTAAAAAACAGTGTCTTGCTTCTTAAAATTGCCATAAAACTCACCTGATTAGTTATTCTATCATGTATTGAAAATCATATCAAGATACATTATGTGTTATAGTCAGTCAAAAGCAATTGTCCACAGGCGCAGTAAGGAGTTTTTGCATGACAAAAATAAGGGGCACCCGGAATCAACCGAGTGCCCCAAAGTCATGCAAAATAGTCACTTTTTTAATCAGCAACTTTTGCCTGCGCCGTCTGCGCGTCTATGCCCGTGCTTGGCGTCACCATGTCAGTCTTAGCCGCCGTTGC
>DAIMMU010000024.1:0-20940 GCA_036720515.1 Sedimentibacter sp. | reverse complement strand
ATAGCTGAACCATCCTACTGAAAGGAGGAAATACTCTTTCAATAAGGAGGTGAAGCTAATGTCAACTTACGAAGCTATTTCACTAATGATTGCATTTGCAATTTTAGTAGTAGCAATAGTTAATAGACAAAAAAAGTAAAAACCCTGTGCTCGGCAGGGTAATTACATTTTAAAATTAACATTGTGTCAGCTATAGCCGACTACCTATTTATCTTATACAAATGATACCATATTTATACATATAAATCAACAAGAATTTTATGGGGTTTTAATAAGGTGATAAAAAATAAAAAGCTTTTATATACTATTAAAATAACAGTATTATTGATATTATTTTTTTCGTCCCTATATTTTGAAAATGCACATCAGCAAAGACTGATAATGCTCATTATTATTTTTATACTTTTTTTAGCCTGTAATACAGCTAAATATTATATAAAATCCCAAAATAAACTTTTCCTATTATTTTTAATTGATATAGCTTTGATATATGGTCTGGAATCTAATTCAAGATTATTAATAAACTACTTTTTTCATTCTTTTTATGTAATAATTTTTCTTGAAGCATCTCTTACATTGCAGCTTAAAAAAGGAATTACAATCGGAGTCATTACATTAATCATATCCATGATAAAGTACGCATATTTAATTTATTATAAATTCAACCTATCCAATGTATCACAGATGCTTTTCTTTCTCATGGTCAATATGTTGATTTTAATAATTGCAGCATTTGCACAGCATTCAAAGGAAGAAAAAGAAAAAAAAGATATTTTATACAGGGAGCTTTTGGATACTCATAAAAAACTTAAGGAATATACCGATGAGTTGAACAGGCTTTCTGTAATAGAAGAAAGAAACAGAATTGCACGAGACATACACGATACTTTAGGGCACAATATGACAGCATTGATTATGCAGCTTCAGATGGCAGAACATTACGCAAAAACCAATGTGGAAAAATCAACCGAAGTGCTTAATAATTCTCTTAAGACAGCAAGAGACAGCCTGTCTGCCATAAGAGAGGTTGTTGAAACATTGAGAGGAAAAGAATCATTTTCAGAAAAAATAAAAATAAAAACTTTAATTGACGAATTCTCTGAAAAAACCGGAACAGAAATAGACTTAAAAATAAGCGGTGAAATTACAGACGATAATCCGGCTAATTCAGCAATATACCATATATTGCAGGAGGGAATGACAAATGCAATAAGGCATGGCAATGCATCTAAAATCCGGATTAACCTTACATACTCCAAGGAATATATAAAATTTAACATAAAGGATAACGGAGCGGGAGCTTTGGCTATGGTTGAAGGCTTTGGCATGAGGGGAATGAGAGAAAGGGTAGAATCCTTTGGGGGTAAGATTGAATTCAAAACACAAGAGGGTTTCATTATAGACGGAATTATAAATTTAGTCAGGAGGAAACAATGATTAAAATACTTTTGGCGGATGATCAGGATATTTTGACGGAAGGGCTTAAATTAATACTCGGAGCGGAAGAAGATATTGAAATTGCGGGAATTGCGAATAACGGCAAAAAAACATATGATTTATGCAGGCTGAGGCATCCCGATGTTGTTCTTATGGATATACAAATGCCTGAAGTAAACGGTGTTGAAGCGACAGCAATGATTAAAAAGGATTTTCCCCAGATAAAAATAATAGTGCTTACTACCTTCAACGATGACAAGTATATTTATGATGCATTGAAAAACGGGGCATCGGGATATTTATTGAAGGATACATCCCCAACGGAAATTTTAAGGGCAGTACGTACCGTCTATAACGGAGGGGCATTGATTCAATCGGAGGTAGCAGTTAAAGTAATAGATCAATTTTCACGGTTGGCAAATGAAACCGCGGATAAACACATAGACCCAAGGGCAAAATTACTGACGGACAGAGAAACAGAAATATGCCGCTTGATTGCCGAAGGAAAAAATAATCAGGAAATAGGGGAGGAATTGTTTTTAAGCACGGGTACCGTAAAAAATCATATTTCAAGAGTGCTGATAAAGCTTGACTTAAGGGACAGAACTCAATTAGCCGTTTTCACAATTAAAAATGATTTGTAAAACAAAAATTTCTATACACCACTTTGGCGTATAATTTTTTTGCATCCTTAAAATATAGTGCCAAAAGTCATATTGAATTTAAAAATTAAGTGATTTAAGATACTATTATTTTTTTCTTAATATCAATACAATGGTATCATAGGTAGAAAGACACACCTTTTCTTTAGGGATAGACTCTGAGGTCAAAGGATTGTCCACCAAATCTATAAAAATATGCATTGTGATTATAACATGGTTTATGTTAAAGGGAGGAATAATAATGAAAAGAAAAGTATCATTGATATTGGTATTGACGGTAATATTACTTACAGCCTGCAATACAAATAATTTAGCGGAATACAAAAAGGCGGCGGAAAAAACAGATCAAATTATCAGAGGTCAGACTACGGGAGAATTTTCGCTGATAACTGAATTTGACAGGGAAGGATTAACCCCTGAGGAAATAAGGGAGCTTAATTATATTAAGGATATGAGCGGAAGCTTCAATGTAGTATATGATGACGAAGAAGAAAGATCCATTATCAGAAACTATTTAAACTTCGGAGGCTTGGGATACGACTTTGAAGTATATATCGACGGAGAAGAAATATTTATGAAACTTCCCGTTGTAGGAAAGTATATAAAAATTGATGATATGTCCTCGCTTAGTGACGAAATGTATCATACGGAGGATGAGATAGTATCGGAAGATACAATTGCCGAATTTTCGAAAAAATGGATTAGCCTGATGAATGAAGAGGATGTTTTCAAAGGAAAGGATATAGTCGTTACAACTCCGGACGGAGAGGTTAAAACAAAGGAGTATGTAATTAAATTAAACGATGAGCAAATAAAAATATTGCTTAAGGACAGTGTTGAAATATTTTCTAAAGATAATGATTTAAAAAAATTATATGAAGAAAATATTCGTACAATGGCAGAGCCTTTAAAAGACAAAACATTTGAAGAATTGTTATTGGATATTAAGAATAATACCGATAAATATTATGTTGAAAATTTCACCTTCACAGCATATGTGGATATTGACGGATATATTGTAAATCAAATTATTGAAGTGTTTTTAAAAGCAAAGGATGTTGACAAAGGCGGTGTGGAGAGTTTCAGATACAGCCTGAATATAAAAAACTGGGATATCAATAAAAAACAAAGCTTTGATTTTCCTGTATTAACAGATGAAAATACAATGAATATTGAAGATATGGATGGAGATATGCCGGCTTCGATGAAAGATTTCTTCGGCAATAAAAATTAGGGGTGCAATATGTTAAATGTTAAAAATTTATATAAGAATTTTGGAAATATAACAGCAGTGGACGGAATAAGCTTTGAAGTAAATAAAGAAGAAGTGTTCGGACTTTTAGGTCCCAACGGAGCAGGAAAATCCACAACAATTTCAATAATATCCACACTTCTCAAACCCACAGGAGGCGAAGTATTATTTGAGGGGGAAAGTATCTTTTCAAATCCTAAATTCATAAGACGGAAATTAGGTGTGGTTCCGCAGGATATAGCACTTTATCCAACACTTACCGGCTATGAAAATTTAAGATTTTGGGGTAATTTATACGGATTCAGGGGTCAGGAGCTTAAAACGAGAATTGATGAGGTAGCGGAAATCATAGGATTGAACGGACGCTTAAAGGATAAGGTTGAAAAGTATTCCGGCGGTATGAAAAGAAGATTGAATATCGGAGCGGCTTTGCTTCATAAGCCGGAGTTTCTCATAATGGATGAACCAACAGTCGGTATTGACCCTCAGTCGAGGTCTCATATATTAGATACGGTGCTTAAGCTGAAGGACGAAGGTCTTACGATAATTTATACTACTCACTATATGGAAGAGGCTGAAAATTTATGCAATCGTATCTGTATAATGGATGAGGGCAAGATTATTGCATCGGGTACCCGGCAGGAATTAGTGGAATTGGTAAAGGAAAAGACCCAAATAAGCATAAAGCTTGACAGCGTGAATGAAAGTATCTTAAATAGTTTGAAAAATATGCCCGGCGTTAACGATGCAAAATTAGATGAAGATACAATAAATTTATACGGTGAAAACGGCGATATATTATTGGCTGAAATAATTGCCAAGGTTTCTGAGCATAAAAGGCGTATTCAGTCAATTGATGTTAAGAAACCGAATCTCGAAGCGGTGTTTCTTCATTTAACCGGAAAGGCTTTGAGGGATGTGTAATTATGAAGGTGCTTAGTATAATAATCAAGGATTTTAAAACTATTTTAAGTGATAAACAAGCAATTATTCTTACAATGCTCATGCCCATAATTTTAATGACCATTTTAAGTTTGGCATTAAAAGGATCTTTTATTAGCTCAAACAGTTTGGAAATTGAAAGAATAAATATTGCCGTAGTAAAAAAATATAATGAAAACAGCGATAATATAATGTTTGAGAAAACCTTAAAAAAAGTTATGGATATAACTCCTGATAATGTTGAGATTAATCCGGATAAAATATTTTTTGAGGACTTTCTTGAAAGCAAGGAAGTATCGAAATTATTGAAATATACTGTCGCAGAAGAAAAGGATGCATTGGAATTATTAAATAAGGGGGAGGTTGCGGCAGTTATAGTTCTGCCTGACAAGTTTTTATATAATATGAAAATCAACCTTATAACACCTTTCAGAAACAATGTGGATATTAAGGTGCTGACTCATGCAGATAAAAGTATGGCAGGTGAAATTGTAACCTCTGTAATGGAAGCATATGCAGATTCTATGTCATCCGTAATCATAGGAAAAAATGTACTCATTGAATCTGTGTCCGCCAATGATTTAGGGCAAAGCGGATATGACAATATGGAAGAAATAATGGAAGGTATGAGCTCCTTGATGAAAGGAATAAGCATCAACATTGAAAATACTGTAGTGGAAGGCAGGGAAAGTGTAACCAGTTCAGAATATTATGCAGTTGCAATGATGAGCATGTTTATTCTTTTTGCTGCCGGACAGGGAGGCAGAATGCTTTTGGAAGAAAAGGATAATCAAACTTATCAAAGGATGGTTATTGCGGATATATCCAAGACACACATATTGGCAGGCAAGTTTTTTACGGTATTTTTAATTGCTTCGGTACAGATTTTAATTATGATTGCTTTTTCGTATTTTGCTTTAAAGGTTAAGTGGAAGGATTTCAGCTCGATTTTTATTATAAGCATTACTTCAGCCTTTGCGGTTGCAGGACTCGGAATTTTCATAGGCTCCTTAACATACAGCATGGGCAATTATAAATTAGCAAACACTTTTGAAAATGTTATAATTCAGATAATGGCTCTTTTGGGAGGAAGCTTCTTCCCTTTAGATTTGCTGCCTGATGCAATACAAAAGCTCGGCTTCTTATCTCTTAACGGGGTAGCTCTCAAAGCATTTCTAAAAATTATATTAGGCTACAGTATCCGGGATATTTCAAAGAATATTTTAACATTGGCCATTACAGGCACAATCTTTACAATTTTAGCTTTAATAATATTTAATAAGGAGGAGTCTGTAGATGTTAAGCATAATAAAATTACGTCTGTTAAGGCTTAAGGATGAATACCTGATATTTATAATCATGACTGCCATGGCTCTTGGGCTGACATTCATATTCGGATTTTCCTTCAACAGCTACAGACCTTCCGCAGTGATAGTTGACGAGGATAAAAGCTCATATTCGGAGGATTTCATAGAAGAGCTGAAACAAATTCAGACCTTCAGGTTTATTGATGCGGATTTAGATTCTGCCTCAAAACAGGTGGAGGAAGGAGATGCAATAGTTGCATTGATAATTAAAGAAGGCTTTCAAAATAATATTCAAAAAGGCAATAATATAACTATGGGACAAATTAAAGTCAAGGATGATGCCTACATCCTTACATTGCAGGAAACCGTGAGAAGTCTTATTGTGAAAATGGCAGGAAGCAAAAGAATTGCGGAAGTAACGGCTGACTTTATTTCTTCTCAAAAGCCTGTCAGCGAAGAAGAAATTGAAGACTCGGCATATAAAAATGTAATGGATTCGTGGAAATACAAAAATCCCCTAAGGGTTACATCTTTCGTTGCCAATACAAACACCGATTCCGGTTATGATGCAATGAAGCATTCAATGATTGGGTTTACAATATTTTTCTCAATGTATACCATGGTTTTTTCCATAGGTACCGTACTGAGCGACAAACAGTATAAAACATGGGGAAGAATGTTAATATCCCCTGTTTCCATGACCTCCATATTAGGCGGAACCATGGCAGTATCCTTCTTGGTTGGAATTATTCAAATGGCAGTGCTAATATTGGGAGGGAAATATTTGATTGGAATAGATTGGGGTGAAAGTACAGCAGGAATTATGATGATTACAATAGTATTTGTATTTACCGTAACCTCCATGGGTTTAATGCTTTCCGGTATTGTTAAAACCCAAGCCCAGTTAGGAGCAATGACTCCGGTGATTTTGACCAGCACCTCAATGCTTGGAGGCTGCATGTGGCCGTTAGAAATAGTAAACAATAAAGTTTTGCTATTTTTGGCTGAGCTTACACCTCAAAAATGGGCATTACAAGGAATGGAATCCATCGCGGCAAAGGGAATGGGCTTTGAGGCAGCAATAATGCCGACAATTGTGCTTCTGGCAATGGGAATAATTTTCTTTGGAATCGGAATAAAAACAGTGAAGCAATAATATTTTGGTTTAGTGCATATTCAGCAGGGTATATTAAAACTAAAGGGGACATTCCTTTTGTCTGTTAATACAACCCTGCAGTAAAGGTGTGTCCTCATACCTATAAACTAAATAGGAGGACAATTATGACTACGGATAGAAGTAACCTTGATAAATACAAAGTGTCTGCGGATAAATTAAGAAAAAACTGCAGCATATGCGAAAATTTAAATTTTTGCCGAACATCAAGAGATGTAAATGTTTTAGAGGGTGTAATCGGGCAGGACAGGGCTGTAAAATCCATGGAGTTTGGTCTTTCCATGGGAGCCTCGGGCTACAATATTTTTGTTTTGGGTCCTCAGGGAACAGGCAAGACCACCTATGCACAGACTGTTGTTTCCAAAGCTGCATCAAAGCGTGATGTACCTGATGATTGGTGTTATATCAATAACTTCAGCGAGTGGGATAAGCCACTTGCTATTTCACTTCCCGCAGGTCAGGGTAAGGTTTTTCAAAAGGATATGGAAAAACTTATCACCAATCTTGTGGTTTATATTCCAAAAGCATTTGAAGGCAGCAACTTTCAGCAGCAAAAGGATTCTATAATACAAAAAACAAATAAACAAATGACCGAAATTCTGAGAAATATAGATAAATTGGCTCGGAATGCAGGATTCGGCATACAGCAGGCAGGTCAAAGAATTCTTCTTATACCGATGATTGAAGACAGGCTGATTACACCTGAAGAATTTAATAAACTTACCGACGAACAGCGTGATGCAATTGATGAAAAAAGAAATAAAACCGCAAAAGAAATTGATGAAAAAATCAGAGACGGTCAAATGGTACAAAGATTTGCAGAAGAAAAAGCCGTTGAAGTCGAAAAGCAAACTGCAAAAGAAGCCGCAGAGCCATTTATTGAACAGTTAAAAGAAAAATATACAAATATTCCCGCAATTGTTGATTATTTTGATAAGGTACTGAAGGATGCCGCAGAAAACCATGAAATTTTTAGCAGTGTGCGTCACAGCCTAAACGAAAATATCATTACAAAGCTCCAGGATGCAGAGAACTTAGACGGAGAAGAAAAAAATCTGTTTGAAAAAGCAGCAGCTAAGGACAGCAAGGACCCCTTTACGAGATATAAGGTAAATTTGTTCATAAACAATGAGGACACAAAAGGAGCACCAGTCATAACGGAAAGCAGCCCCTATTATTATAATTTATTCGGAAAAATAGAATATAAATCCCAAATGATGACCACAACGACGGATTTTACCATGATAAAGGCAGGTGCTATTCAAAAGGCAAACGGAGGATACCTGATACTTCAGGCAAAGGATATGTTAATGGACCCATATGCTTGGGATACCTTGAAAAAAGCTCTGAAGTACAAGCAGGCAGTTGTGGAAAATATAGGCGAGCAAAGCCGTTTTGTTCCTACGGTAACACTAAAGCCTCAACCCATTCCTTTAAATATAAAAGTTATTTTAATAGGCAGTTATTTCTTCTATAGTTTTTTAGCTGCTGATGAGGATTTCAGAAAGCTTTTTAAGGTAAATGTGGATTTTGACGTGGAAATGGACAGAACAAATGAAAATATACAGCATTATGTATCCTTTGTAGCATCCATGTGCGAAAATGAAAACCTGAGACACTTTAACTGCGAGGCATTGTCCAAGGTTGTTGAATACGGTTCAAGGCTTGCCGACAATCAAAACAAGCTGTCAACACGCTTCAATATAGTAAGTGAAATTGTTTACGAGGCATCTGCATTGGCGGAAACGGATAATTCGGAATTTGTGGATGCAAAGCATGTTAATGCGGCAATTCAAAACAAAAAATACCGCTCCAACAGAATTGAGGAAAAAATGCAGGAGCAAATATTTAGCAAAAAAGTCCTTATCGACACAGAAGGAGAAGTTGTAGGTCAGGTGAACGGTCTGTCCGTAATGGGAATATCCGATTATTCCTTTGGGCTTCCCTCCCGCATTACCGCAAGGACCTATACAGGCAGAGAAGGTATAATAAATATAGAAAGAGAAACTAAAATGAGCGGCAACATCCATTCAAAAGGAGTTTTAACCTTAAACGGATATTTGGGAGGCAAGTTTGCTCAGGAAAAACAATTGGGTCTAACCGCACAGGTTACATTTGAACAGCTTTACGGGGGAGTTGAAGGAGACAGCGCTTCAAGTGCGGAGCTGTACGCAATATTGTCAAGCCTGTCTGACGTGCCCATTAAGCAAAGCTTGGCAGTAACAGGCTCAGTGAATCAAATGGGAGAAATTCAGCCAATAGGCGGAGTCAATGAAAAAATTGAAGGCTTCTTTGACATTTGCTCATTAAAAGGTTTAACAGGAGAACAGGGGGTAATAATACCGGACAGCAATATCGACAATCTAATGCTGAAGGATGAAGTAATAGAAGCCGTTAAAAACAATCAATTCCACATTTACGCCGTTAAAAAAATAGAAGAAGGTATTAATATTTTAACGGGAGTTATAGCAGGAGAAAAAGACAAATTCGACGAATATGAAAAAGACAGCATATTCTATCTTGCAAACAATAAAATAAATGAATTCAACAAAGTTTTGACCACGTCTGAAGAAGGGGCATAGCCTCTGATACGCTGTTTTGGGGATGGTATTTTTCGTTTTATTTTTTAATGAAAAGAACCATCCCCAAAACCACTTTATAAAGACAATACGTGAAAGAATTCGTACAAACAAATGTTCGAAAAGTATATTGAAATCTATTAAGTTATATGTTATAATGATTAGACAAATAAGAATTAGGAGTTTTTAAAATAATTTTCAAAATTTGTAGAAATGTTTTGATATCTTTAGTATAATATCTCAAAACAGGACAACCCTATAAGAAAATTATGGGAAGATAACATTTTATCTATTGTTAGGAGGTTCAACATGATAGCTATTAAAGAACTGCTATCAACAGAATCAAATGGTATAAATGTCAAATTATTTGAATATGATGTTGATGATGAGCAGAGTTTTAATGAATTAAAGGAATACCTTATTTCAAAAATAAGAACCTCTAAAGTACATAATGAAGAAAATTATGATTTGAACTATTATGGTTCCAAGAATTTAAATCCTGAATTTATAAAGAAATTTAATGAACAAGCCCTTAGAATAAGCATTCCCTTAAAATCTAAAATTCCACAATTTGATGTTCGTAGGGAAAGAGTAACAGAATGGATGGCACAACTTCTGTTAGAGAAAAAATACAATTGTAAATTTCATGGAGAAGCCGATAAGCGAATGAATATGGAGCCTGTGAACATTGACAAGCATACATCCGGTATTGATGTACCCGGAATCAGGATAGATAATGGTCAGGCTAAATTTGTTGTTTGTGAAGTTAAAGCTTCGGAGGATAAGAAAATACCTTGCAGTTCGGCTGTATCATTGCAGGAAGATATACAAAAATCAATAGATAATAAAGAAAAAAGAGTTACAAAAGAAATTTTGCAATATATGTTTGATATCCGTAGCATTAAGATGAAGGATGAAGAGTTATTGATGATTATAGATTTTCTAGCTAAACTGATTGTTAATGCCGAAAATAGTTTGGTTGATAATATTATGTTTTTTCCCGTTATTATTAGGAATAATGAGGAAATAATTAAGAATAAGAATGCAGGTGATTATAGAGATTTTGATGTTAAAGGTGTGTGTAGTAGAAATATTGAAAACATTGTAATTGCATTTCAAAGGTCTATAAATGAATTTAGTAATTATATTTATACTGAGGCGATAGGGAATGAGTAACATTGATGCTATTATAAATTCTATTAAAGAAATTTTTAATATGAGTGAAGAAAATATTTCTTCACTTAGTGTCATGCTCAATAATATTGATTCAAATCATATATTTAATAAGTTTGGATTAGAATCAGAAGAATATAGTTTTTCTAAAGATGAATTAATATCAAGAACGAATCTTCTTAATGCCTTAATGGAAATTATCTTAGAAAATCCTAATTTAGATATAATTAAAAAAGATGAAAGAAAAAAAATATTAATTACATTGTATGGAACAACTGCATCTTTGTATGAGCAACTGTTAGAACAATACAATAATAATATATTTGAAGATATTACTTATCTCGTCATGTACAGTATGCTCTCTTATTTAGCTGATAAACAAACAATATCAAATTTAGTAATAGAAGAATATAATGAAAAGTTACTAAAAAATAAATATATGTTACATAATATGGATACTATAAAGAAATTAGAGTTTAATACATATTATTTAATCATTTTAATGGTAAGCAATATTAAAAATTATGATGGATTAGTCAATTTGAATTCTAATATTAATAATGCACAGAAGTTGCTGGATGAGGCTCAAGAAATAGAATTGAGCAAGGATGAAATTAATATTGAAAATGGAATGAAGATAAGTTCCTTTGGAAACATCATATACCTTACGGTTCTATTAAAGGAATATTTGTTTGCCGGGAAAATTACAAGTGAAGAAAATCAGGATATTTATAGTTTAATTGATATATATTCATATAATGCATTTCATTTGCTTGGGATGGAAGATATAGAATTAAAGATAGTTGGACATTTACTTAAATACACCTATGAACAGATAGCTGATAATTCTATATGGAATATAGCTGAAAAATCCCCTATGATACGACAGTTTATTGAAAATAATTTATCTGATAAGAATAAGTATATTTATTCTTTGCTCCCATCACAACGTGATGTGATTTCAGAAGTGTTGACACCCAAGAAGAGTATAATAGTTGGAATGCCTACAAGTTCAGGCAAGTCTTTATTGGCAGAGATGCAAATTCTATTTAGCCTGCATAATTATAAAACGGAAGATTATAAACCGACAGTATGCTATGTTGTTCCAACAAATGCATTAATAGATCAAGTTAAAAGAGATTTGAAGGAAGATTTTAAAGGGTTTGAATTCAACATTGAAACAGCATTGCCTTTTTATGATGTAGATGAAATAGAAGAAGAAATATTAACCAGAAAACATATTGACATATTAATTAGTACTCCTGAGAAATTGGAGTCATTAATTAGACAAGAACATTCTTCTATATCAAATATGAGACTGGTTATTATGGATGAAGCTCATAATTTAGGCGATAAATCAAGAGGTTCCAAATTTGAATTGTTGCTGGCAGCTGTAAAGCATAAAATGAAGGATGTTAATTTCATGTTATTAAGTCCTTTCATATCAAATGGCAATCAAATTGGAGAGTGGTTGGCTGACTCAGAAAAAAACTCTGCTGTAATTTCTATGGAATGGACTCCAACCAGACAGTATATTGGATGTAATTTGTTAAAAAAGCATAAATTTGTTTCAGTGCTGGAATTTTATAAGTCATCAAGAAATCAATTGTCTTCTGAAAATATAGAAATAAAGTTAAGGAGCAATCCTTTTGATGTTAAAGAGGAATTAGGTGAAAGTAGTTTAAATACTGCCGTTAAATTATGCATTATTCTTAATGATTTTATTGAGCAGGATGGAAACATTTTAATATTATGCGAAGGATCCGGAACAAGTAAAAATTTAGCTAACCAAATAGCTAAATACTACATAGATAATGGTAAATTAAAAGATATAAGTTCGAAACCGGAAATCAATAAAGCATTAGAAATTATTAAATTGGAAAGCAATGAAGAAGATGTTCTGTTGGAGTGTATAAAATACGGAGTCTGTTATCATAATTCAGGTTTGTCAAGTTTAGTTAAAGGAATAATCGAAGAGCTGATTCGTAATAATCATGTAAAACTAATATTTGCTACAACCACATTAGCACAAGGAATGAATTTCCCTATAAATACTGTAATATTTCAAACGGTTAAATTTAGGGGACATGAGGGTCGGGATTTTACTAATGCTGAATTTTGGAATATAGCAGGTAGAGCCGGAAGGGCGTACAAGGACAAAGAAGGATACATTATTTTGTCTTATGCAAATTCACAAAAAGAAACTAGAAATAAAGTTAAACGATATATAAAGGCAGACCTGGAAGAAGTTATTTCCTCTCTAAATGTATTTTTTTTCGGCGATAATCAGATTAGTTTTGATTATAACTTTTTAAAGAATACTGATAATGCTCCGGTTTTAAATCTAATGCAATATATTAATCATGTTTTGAATATTGGCTATGACTATAATATTAATCCAATGGATATGGCAAAAATTAGAACTATTTTAAATGATTCATTCTTATATCATAGCTTAAGTAAAGAGGAAGGTTACATAAATGCACAGAGAAAATTGAATACTTTTGTAACTCAATATGTGCGACATATTAATGATAAAAAGAAGGATGATTTATTAAAAGCAGACAAATTAGGCATTAGTGATGTTAGCTATTCAAAAGTTAAATCGATAGTTGGTGCTTTTATAAGCGGGCTGAAGGAACAGGGAGATAATGAATATAAGGCATCAGAAGTCATTTTGCAAACGAAAAATCTTGATAGATTGGCGAAGATTATTGAAATTATTGATAGGATTCCTGAAATCAAAATTGAAATGTCGTCATATGGCAAGTTTGATCCGTCAAGCATCGCAAAGCTATTACTTGGTTGGGTAAATGGTGAGAAGATTGGAGATATTGCCGCAAGGGTTAGAAGGGAAGACCAATCATTGCAAGATGCAATAGAAGTATGTAATAGATATTTAAATAGTCAGATGAAATCGTATATGCCATGGGGAATTAATATTTATCAAGAATTAAGTTATGACTTGAATACTGATAATGCGAAGATGCTACCTTCATATATTTATTATGGTGTATCAGACAAGGAAGCTGTTATAATCTCTAAAGCCGGTGTTCCGCGCTTTGCAGCAAAGAATGTTTTGCATGTTTTAAAGAGTGAGCACTCAGAAGTTGAAATTAGTGTTAAAAATTTGGAGACACTAAGAGAATTGATTCGAGAAATTGAACCGAATAGTTATCACATTGAAAATGTTTCAGGTAATATCATTAAAGAAATTGTAGATAATATGGTTTAGAAATTGCACTGTGATAAAAAACCAGATAACCCTAATAGTTATCTGGTTTCATTTATTCTGTACCATTAGTATTTACATTTAAAAATTATTTAAACCAGAAATCCGTTTACACGTAATATGAGACACTCCCTATGCAAACTGCAATTCGCTTTTAACCAAACCATCCTTATTAAGTGTCATCCTTAGATGCAGCTGAAGGATCCCGGGAAACTAAAACTATTGCTCACTGAAGCGAAGCCCTTGTTGTAATCCTAAGCGCAATCGAAGAACTTATCTTTTCTCAATACATCTTCTCACCAAATCAAGAACCGTGTTAGCAGACCTCTCCCTTATTGTATCACGGGTTCCGGTGGCATGAATATTTTTAACCTCATATTTTCCGTCATAATAAACACACACATACACCAAGCCTACGGGTTTTTCTTTGCTTCCTCCGTCAGGACCCGCAATTCCGGTTGTAGATACACCTATATCACTGCCTGAAACTTTAGCTGCGCCGTATGCCATTTCCTTAGCGGTTTGCTCACTGACCGCTCCATATTTTTCTATTGTTTCTTTATTTACATTCAATGCCCTGATTTTTGATTCATTGCTGTATGTAACAAAGCCTTCCAAAAAAGATTTGGAAATGCCCGGATAACATATTAGCTTTGAAGCAACAAGACCTCCGGTCAGAGACTCCGCAACGGAAATGGTCAGTTTCTTCTTTAGCAATAACTCGGCAACCTTATCTTCAATCTTGCCGCTGTCAACAATATAAGCATTTTCTTTTCCGAAACGCTTGATTAATTCTTCTGTTACCGGTTGAATGAGAGTTTTGCACCTTTCTTTATTTTCAGCCTTTGCCGTAACTCTGAAAATTACTTTGCCTGCACTGGCAAATGTTGCAATTGTAGGATTCGTTTGATTTTTTATAATATCAAGAGCCATTTCCTCAGCGGCAGATTCACCTATATTTACAACAATTAATTTTTCACCGTAAACAACCAAATTTGAAAACTGCTTAAGATAAGATATTACCTCTGAATCCATAAGAGGCTCCATTTCTTTCGGAGGTCCCGGCAGCAATATTCCTATTTTGTAATTCCCCTCACTGTCCTTTCCCCTATAAATACATGCATTGGCGGTTCCGTTCGGGTTATTCAGTATTATAGAGCCTTTAGGAAAGTATGCTTGCCTAATATTGTTTTGAGGAATGTTCCTCCTAAACCTCGTATACATTTCTATAACATGCTGATAGCTGTTTTCGTCATAAACCATTTCGACACCGAAATATTCAGCCAATGCCTCCTTTGTTATATCATCCTGAGTAGGTCCGAGACCTCCCGTGCATATAACAATATCGGCTCTAAAAAAACAAATTCCAAAGGCATTCTTCATTCTGTCCGTGTTGTCGCCCACAACAGTTTGATAATGCACATCAATGGCTATTTCAGCTAACTTTTTAGAAATATATTGAGCATTTGTATTGACAATATCTCCATGCAAAAGCTCACTACCTATACAAAGAATTTCAGCGTTCATATTTTCCTCCAAAATTAAATTATAAATCTATTATTTTAAATATTTCATTTGTGTCATTCCAAGGCAACGGCTTTTCACTCCGAGCCGAAGCGAAGCTGCACAATTCCTCACTCCGTCAAAGCAGCATACTTTTCTGCGTCACCGTTTATTTCATTATAAACCTCATTTGCCTTTTCTGCAAAAAATAATCCTGTACTTTTTCCATGCTGCCATACCAACTCTTCAAACATATAATCGGGATGCTGTATTCCCCCTTCGGCAAAGGGTGATAATTCTATGCAGAATGCAGGTCTTTTCATTCTTTTTCTAAACCAGTTTTCAAAGCCGCAGCCATAAATTTTAGGGTCGGCACTCACCTTTGTTTTTCTGTAAATAAACCTGTCATTCAGCTCATCCATTATTTTTTCATCCAAACCGTTAAACATATGATGTGTTCCGCTGTCAGCCCAAAAAGTGCAATTCCCCGAGCAATGGTAAGAAACCATCAAAGAAAAATTATTTTCATTGCAAAAGTTAACCAATGCTTTAGTTTCCGGCTCACTGTTTGCCTCATAACCTTTAAACCTTTCGGAACACGGTACATCGGTTCCCGGTACACAGGTTCTTATATCCCAGTTTCCGTCATCAAAATTTTTATTTAAATCAACTCCGTTGGCATTTGCCTTCCAATAAGTATAATCCTCACCCCATATTTTCATAGCCTTTAATTTTTCATAATTGGAAGATGCCTTTATTCCGTTATGTACAATATTAAGACCGTCAGGATTTGCAGCGGGAACAAAATACATATCCGTATTGTCAATTATACTCATAACATCAAAACCGTCAAATACTTTACCTTCACAATAATAATAACAATATTGCTCAATCATTTTCATACACAGCATAACGGAAAAATCCTCCCGCGCATGTATTCCCCCAACAAATAAAATCAGAGGTTTTTTGCAATTCTTAGCTCTTAATTTATTGTCATTCTGAGCGCAGCGAAGAATCTCATCCCTTTTCCCCGCGATTTTCAATGCAACAATATCCCTTCCTTCGACCGACATGCCTATAACCTTTTTACTCAGAATACTATTGTATTTCACGCACAGCTTATCCATATCATCATATATTTTATCTAAAAAATAAGTATCGGAAGTATCAACTATAAACATATTCACCCTCATCATTTGTAATATATTTATTATAATATAATAGCTTTCAATTATTCAACAATTTTGTCGCAATAAGTCGAGGTATATCGCCTATTAAAGCAACATTTGCTATCCCATGGCTTAAGGCTTATCTTTTTATTGCTTACAATTTTTTTTAATGCTATAATAAAATCAACAAACAAAAGGGGATGGTTGCATGCTTTCAAATTTAAATATTCAATCAAAAACATTGAAAATACTAAGCTTGATTCTTACGGTAACAGGAATCATATTTATTTTGGCATCAAAGCATATTGGAAGTATCGCCATTCGTCTGTCAATGATTCTGATTGTGATATTCTGTATTGTAAATTTTAAAATGACATATAAATATTTATCCATGAAAGAAAAGATAACTCACTTAGCAGCCGTGACAGCAGCCCTTATAGGCATTTACAAACCGGAATCAACCATGCTGATTTTAGGGATATTCTTGCTGTACTTAAGCCTTCCCGCCTATATTAAGTCAATCAAAAATAAAGATTTTTCGGACATATTAACACTCATTATATCCGGTACGGGCATATTATTCGCCGTGCTCTGCCTTTTAAATTCTAAAGCGGCACTTCAGACAATAATAATTATAATAGGAATAGCTTTCACGATATTAGGCTGCATATCCCTGTATCAGGTTTTGATTTCAAGCAAAAACAACATATCCGATTATAATACGGAAGATAATATATTCACAATTGAAGATAACAAGTAATCAATACAACCCCCAACCCCTATTCAATTCGCAACAATACTCAACAACAATCAATAAATAGATACAAACCTGTAATATTAATGTAATATTAACCATAATATCTTGTGGTATATTATAACCATAGCACGCTGGCACTCATTATGTGAATATTACAAAAACATTACAATCAACCCCAAAATGTTGACTACATAATATCACGGTGATATAATGTTATAGTCGTTGTGCTAACACAATGAAGGTATTGGGGACCTAAAACCCACAAAAACAAATTTCATAGGAGGAAATAGAATGAAAAAAGTATTATCACTTGTCTTGGTAATCGCAATGGTATTATCAAGCATGAGCTTTGCTTTCGCAGCAAAATTCGAAGACATAGCTGATATTGATTACGAAGAAGCAATCGAAACTTTGTATGCTTTAGGCGTAATCACCGGTTATGAAGACGGAACATTCAGACCAACAAAAACTGTAACAAGAGCCGAAATGGCAAAATTAATGGTGGAATTACTTGGCTACGGTGATTTAGTATCAGGTTCAAAGAGTAACTTTGCAGATACTCAGGGACACTGGGCAGACCAATGGATTGCTCTTGCAGCAGGCAGAGGAATCGTTATCGGAACAGGTGACGGCAAATTCAATCCTGACGGTATAGTAACTTATGACCAAGTTTTAACTATGTTAGTTAGAGGTTTAGGTTATACCGATAACTGTAATGAACTTAAAAATATGACTTGGCCTACAAACTTCAAAGTAAAAGCTGCTGAACTTAACATTACAAAAAATGTTAATATGACTTCAAACGATGCTGACAGAGGCGGAGTTGCACAGGCTATGTTCAATGCTTTGGATCAACAACTTGTTAAAGTTAACAGTGATGGAGACATAGTAAAAGAATTTACAACTAAAGGTTCTCGTACAGATATCCCTGTAAATCTTATATCAAGAATTGCTACTCCTGATTATGCGTTTGTAGTTGGATTCGAAAATATAGATCCTGACGACAAAAACTATGCTGGAGATAAAGTAGACTTAACACCATACTTATTCCAGACAGTTGAAGCATACTTCAGCAAAAACGATTCAAAAGAAGTTGTTTATGTAGGAGACGTTGAAAGCTTAACTTATAGTGATGAATTCGCAAGTGCAACATTTGATAAAAATGATAAATTGGAAAAATTGGAAGTTGGAGATTATACTTTCGATGTAAACGGCGCTTTAGTATCTTACAATAATGATGAATTAGGATTAAGCAAAATTGAGAAAGAAGACGATCTTGACGGCGCTAAAATTACCGTTGTACTTGATAAAGACGAAACAAGAGTTAAAGACGGTGCAGCAGCTTATGGAATACTTGTAGAAAAAGCTTCCGCTTATGTTCAGGTTGAAGAAGAATACAAAGCTGATGCAACTGAAATAGATGAGATCTACTTGCCTGAAAAGAGCGATAAAGTTGACACTAAAAACTTAATCGTTAAAGGTGATGCTGAAGAATTAGA
This sequence comes from Sedimentibacter sp., assembly GCA_036720515.1. Classification (GTDB taxonomy): domain Bacteria; phylum Bacillota; class Clostridia; order Tissierellales; family Sedimentibacteraceae; genus Sedimentibacter. Next base: position 2,254 of record DAIMMU010000024.1, on the reverse strand, counting down.
AGATATCAAAGTAGATGATATAATTGCAGCTTATGCACCATTTGGAGATGATCCTACAACAGATACTCCTGACAAATTGACACTTGTTGTTGCAAGAAAGACTGTAGAAGGCGAAGTAACCGGTACAGCTAAAGATGCTTACTATGTAGACAGAGTTAAATACGAAACTAATGCTGCATTAGGTATGGAAACTCTTGAAGTAGGCGATGAAGGTGTATTCTACTTGGATAATGCCGGAAAGATAATAGCTTTCGGTGATGGTTCAATAGGAAGCAAAACATACGCGGTAGTATATGATATTATTGAAGGCGAGTACAATGTTACAACAAGAGGAGTTACTATTGTTTCTGCTCCTAAGATAAAACTTTCTACTGCAGCTAACGAAAAAATAACTTATGAATTTGATGTTGAGCTTGAAAAAGATGGAGTAGGTGCAAAGGTAGTTGGAGACTTTGAAGGTTTCTTAGTGGCTGACAAAACTCAATCAAAAGGAAGTATAAAATTTGTTAAAGCAGAAGCTGATAAGTTATTCAAGTTAGATGATAGTGGCAAGGTTGAACACGGTAGATTAGTATCTTACACATTAAATAAGAGTGATGAAGTAACTAAATTAGAAGTAGTTGGAAGACCAATAGATATGAAGACTAACAACGCATCTTTCGTATTATCTTCAAATGCTGTAATCTTTGATAAAGATGGAAAAGTAATAGACGAAGATGATCTTGGCACAAAAGTTGAAGGTACAGCAGTATATCAAAGTGGTAAAATAATTGCATTACTTGCTACGAATGTAGAAGCTGATGTAAACAGCTACTATGCATACGTATCAGCAATATACAAAGATCAAGATGCTTCAAAAGATGAAATTCAAAGACTTACTGCATTTGTAAAGGGTGCAAAAACTACTACTTTATTAACAGATGACAAAGGCACGGTAGCTGCTAAAGGCGACTTCTATGAACTTCAAATTAATGATAAGGGTGTAGTTGTAAAGGCTATTCCTGTAACATCATCAAGTGCTTTTAAATCAGGTACAGTAGAAAAGATTGATACTAAAAATGAAAAAATAACAATAGACAAAAAAGAGTACAACTATGCTAGTGGTGCTGCTACAATAATTGAATTTGACGAAGATGGTGTAGCATCAGTAGTAAGCAAATTAAGTGGTATAAAGACAGGTACTGAAATTCAATATATCAAAGATAAAGATGATGTAGTTCTTTATATAGTTATTAACTATGAAGGAGACGTTCCTGTAGGTAATAGCAAACTTGAGGCTGTAACTTTAGCTGATAAGTTAATAAAAGTTGACGGAAAAGTATACGAAGTTTCCAATTCAGTTGAATTAATTGAAGATGGTAAAGCTGATATACTTGGAGCTACTAAAGTTCTTACTGAATTAGAAACAAGATTAAACGCAGAAGTTAATATTACTGTAAGTGGTGGTCTTGTAACAAAAATAGAGATAATTAAATAATTAATTTCAATAATTACAAATGAGGTTGCACAAATTGTGCAACCTCATTTTGCCCAAAGGGGACGGTTCAACAAGGGAAAAGGGGATGTTTCATTTGTGATGTCAATGGGACGGATGTCAATGGGACGGGGTTGTTGCATGTCATGGGCATGTCATGGGGACGTCATGTCAAGGGGACGTCATGTCAAGGGGACGGGGTTGTTGTCATCTTTTTAAATATAAATTAAACAAATTCCTCATTACTGATTGCTTCTATTCCGTTTTCTATCAGAAGTTTTGCGGTATTCCCTGTCCGCAAATTGGTGTGTGAGAGAAGGTTCCGTCATAAATGTAATTGCTCCCGCAGATGGGGCTTTTTTCTTTAAGTATGGTCTTTTATATTGCGCCAAATTATGTGTCATGGGCATGTCATGGGGACGGGGTTGTTGTCATCTTTTAAAGGGAAGAGAAAGATGTAATTGTCAACAACAATACACTCTCGCACTGTAAAAAAGGCTAAGAAAAATGCTGTTATATAGTTGAGGCTTATCAGCAGCTGTAACTGTTGCATAAAAAGGTGATAAGGTTATAGTAATTGAGAAAATGCCATTAATCGGCAGTAATACTGCCAGATGTGCAAGTGCTTACAATTCTTCGGATTTAGACAGGCAATCTTCGTTGCCAATGACAGATACACTAAAGGAAGCAGTTGAAAAAGCTTTGGGCACAACTCCGGTTAATGGTGATCATAAACAATTAATAGCGGACGTTAAGGAAAAATGTGACGATTACATATCA
>DAIMMU010000225.1:0-3191 GCA_036720515.1 Sedimentibacter sp. | reverse complement strand
AGAGGTGAATGATGGACGAAGGATTATTAGTGGTTATATCAGGCCCTTCGGGAGCAGGTAAAGGCACTATATGCAAGCAGCTTTTGATGGAAATGGGTTATTTGAAAGTTTCCGTATCAGCAACAACCAGAAAGCCGAGGCAAGGCGAAGCTGAAGGCAGCAGCTATTATTTTATTGATGAAGAAGAATTTATCAATAGAATAAACAAAGGCGAATTCTTGGAATATGCAAAAGTTTACGGCAATTATTACGGAACACCCAAAGAAGAAGTGTTTAAGCAGCTGAAAGCAGGGAATGATATAATCTTAGAGATAGATATTCAGGGAGCATTGCAAGTTAAAAAGAATTATCCTAAGGGAGTGTTCATATTCATTCTTCCCCCTTCACTGACTGAATTAAAAAATAGAATTGTAGGAAGAGGCACAGATTCAAAGGAAGGGATTTTAAGAAGAATGGAATGTGCTTACGATGAATTACACTATGCATTTGAATATGATTATGTTGTATTAAATGATCATGTAGAAGAAGCAACCGAAAAAATTAAACATATTATATTAGCAGAAAAAAACAGAGCAATAAGGAACAAAGCAATAATAAGCGAAATCAGGGAGAAGTGAAATGAGAAAAATATCAATAGATGAATTAAATGACATGGTTGACAGCCGTTATTCATTAGTAACAATAATATCAAAAAGAGCAAGACAAATTATTGACGGATCGGAACCTTTAGTTAAAACAAATACAAAAAAACCTGTCGGAATTGCAATTGAAGAATTTCACGAAGGTCAATATGAAGCAATATATGATTATGACAAATACAAAAAAGAACTACAAGCAGATATAAACGAAACAGAAACGGACAATATTGTTGAAGAAACTCACGGACAGGAAGAAAAGTCAGATAATCAGTCAAATGACTGATTATTTAATTTTAACATAAAATGGTGAAGAAAATATGTATAATACTTTTGTACAGGTAATTTTAAACAACAATTCCAAAAGCACCGATCAAATTTATACATACGGAGTAGGGGATGCATTAGTCGGCTTAATTGAAGAAGGCAAAAGAGTGAGCATAAATTTCGGCAGAGGTAAAAATATTATTGATGCATTAATAGTTTCTGTTGTTTCAACCTGCGATTATCCATTGGAAAAAATTAAGCCTGTCATTGAAATATTAGATGAAAAACCAATAGTAACAAAAGAAATGATAAAAATGATATTTTGGATAAGAGAAAGATATATATGCAAATATTCCGATGCCATGAGGCTATTTATACCTGCCGAAACGCAAAGTGCCTTCGAAAAGCATGTTTGCTTAAAGGAAGATAAGGAGATTACCGAATACAATATAAACAAAACTCCAAATCAGTTAAAGGTTATAGAATATCTTAAAAAACATCAATCGGTAAGTATAACACAGCTTACGGATAAGCTGAATATTTCAAGGGCAGTCATAAACAATCTTGTAAAAAAAGATATTTTACAGGAAAAATTAGTTGTAGATAATTTAGAGCAAAAAGAATTTCAGTTAACCGAACCATTATGCTTAAATGAAGAACAAAAAAATGCTTGCGAAACAATCCTTAATTCAGATAAAAAAGCATTCCTGCTTCATGGAGTAACAGGCAGCGGAAAGACTGAAGTATATATGAATATAATTGAAGAATACTTAAAGATGAACAAACAGTCAATAATGCTTGTTCCGGAAATTTCGCTTACAGCTCAGACAATCGACAGATTTGAAAAAAGATTCGGTAATAAAATCGCCGTATTTCATTCAAAATTAGGCAGAAAAGAAAAATATATACAATGGATGAGAGTTTTCAACAAAGAGGCGGATATAGTAATAGGAGCCCGCTCTGCCATATTTGCTCCCATAAGTGATTTGGGTGTAATTGTAATCGACGAGGAGCATGAGGACAGCTATATATCATCAACATCCCCAAAGTACGATACAGTAGAAGTTGCGATTAAAATGGCATATATGTCGGGAAGCAAGGTTATTTTAGGCTCAGCAACACCATCGTTAAATTCATACTACATGGCAATCAAGGGTCAAATTGAATTAATTGAAATGAAAAACAGGGTTAAGGATGCAAAGATGCCCGACATGAAAATTATTGACATGTCGGCGGAGCTTGACAAGGGAAACAATACCATAATCAGTGAGGAATTATATGAAAGTATCAGAAATTCTCTCAAGAAAAAGGAACAGGTAATACTTTTTTTAAATAAGAGAGGATATTCAGGCTTCGTGTCCTGTAAAAAATGCGGTCATGTAATAAGATGCCAAAGGTGCGATGTTTCCATGACCTATCACATCAAGGGAAATATGCTGAAATGTCACTACTGCGGAAGAACAAGAAAAATGATATCCACATGTCCGAAATGCGGCAGTGATAAAATAGAACAATTCAGTGCAGGTACGCAGCATGTTGAAAAATTAATAAATCAATTATTTCCCAATGCATCCGTTGAAAGAATGGACCTGGATTCAATGACCGACAAGGATTGTTATGATAATATATACAATGATTTTAAAGAGAGAAATATTGACATTTTAATAGGTACGCAGATGCTTGCCAAGGGATTTGATTTCCCGGAGGTTACTACGGTCGGTGTCCTGTCTGCAGATGCAATACTTAATTTACCCTTTTATAATTCAAGCGAAAAAACATTCCAGCTTATAACCCAGGTAAGCGGAAGAGCAGGCAGGGGAGATAAAACAGGAAATGTTTATATACAAACCTACGAGCCTGAAAATTTCATTATAAACGCAGCAAGAAACAATGACTACGATTCATTTTTAAATCAGGAATTAAAATTAAGAAAAGAATTTGCATTTCCGCCATTTATTAATATAATAAATATATGCTTAATATCACGAAATGAAGAATTGGTTGTAAAAACAGCCAATGGAAAATATTCGGAATTAAAAGAAGCGGTTCAAAAAATGATAAAGGAAAGAAGCTTATTATTGTACAGACCTGTGCCGCACAATATATACAAGGTAAATGATGAGTACAGAATAAATTTATTTATTAAGGTGTCAAACCACAGCTTGGCAGAAACCAAAAAAATTCTAAGAGCTGTATATATGGATAAGGATATAGAAAATATAAAGGTAAGCATAAATATTAACACAGATACAATTTAGGAGGATGTATGGCATTAAGAAATTTAAGATA
>DAIMMU010000224.1:0-3219 GCA_036720515.1 Sedimentibacter sp. | reverse complement strand
CCTGTAATTTTCATAGGCGGATTTTTCTTCCTGGGGAATCAAGGCGGAGCTGCAGCCGTTTTTGGCGAAGGTGCACCCGGAATATTGAATGACATAAGCATGTTCTTGTCTGAAAGCATACAAATGACCAAGTTTTCAACTATTTTAACCCAAACGGCAGTGGCATTGATTACAGGTCTTGACGGCTCCGGATTTTCCGGACTGCCGATTGTGGGAACATTAGCTTATACATTTTCAAATGTTATAGATATTGATATTGCAGGATTGGCTGCTTTAGGTCAGGTTATAACGGTATGGGTTGATGGAGGAACCATAATTCCTTGGGCTGTTATTCCTGTGGCTGCAATTTGTAATATAAATGCACAGGATTTGGCAAGAAAAAATTTAGTACCGGTACTATGCGGAATCGGTGCCTCAATTATTGTAGCTTTACTGATATTATAAGGGAAGCATTATTGAAAGCAGGAATGGGAACAGGCGTTTTACGCCTGCTCTCATTCCCTTGTTGAGCAGGGACCTTTATAGCACTTTCTTCAGATACTGTCCCGTATACGATTTTTTTACTTTTGCTATCTCCTCGGGAGTACCTTCTGCTACTATTGTTCCTCCGCCGTCGCCGCCTTCGGGACCTAAATCCAATATATAATCTGCTGTTTTTATAACATCTAAATTATGTTCGATTACAATAACAGAATTGCCCGCTTCCACAAGTCTGTCCAAAACGTCCGTAAGCATGTGGATATCTGCTATGTGAAGACCTGTCGTCGGCTCATCCAAAACATAGACCGTTTTTCCCGTTCCTCTTTTGCTAAGTTCATAAGCCAACTTGATACGTTGTGCTTCTCCTCCCGATAATTCCGGGGAAGGCTGACCTAATTTCAAATATCCCAATCCCACATCCTGTAATGTTTTTATTTTATTTTCGATTTTCGGTATATTTTCAAAAAATTCCAAGGCTTCATCAATTGTCATATCCAAAACATCCGAAATATTTTTCCCCTTATATTTAACTTCCAATGTTTCTCTGTTGTATCTCTTGCCTTTGCAGATATCACAGGGCACATATACGTCGGGAAGAAAATGCATTTCTATTTTTAAAATTCCGTCTCCGTGACAAGCTTCACATCTGCCTCCTTTAATGTTAAAGCTGAATCTTCCTTTTTTATAACCTCTTTCTTTTGCTTCAAGAGTCATTGCGAATACATCCCTGATGTAGTCAAAAACACCCGTGTATGTGGCAGGGTTTGACCTTGGAGTTCTGCCGATTGGAGATTGGTCGATTGTAATTATTTTGTCTACATTTTCAATGCCTAACATTTCGTCAAATTTGCCTGGACGATCTGTATTCCTGAATAATTTCTGATGGAGCCCCTTGGACAAAATTTCATTTATCAGGGAGCTTTTGCCTGAGCCGGAAACGCCCGTTACGCAGCACATTACCCCTAATGGGATTTTTACATCTAAATTCTTTAGGTTATTTTCTCTGGCACCTTTTATTTCTATGAATTTTTCAGGTTTTCTCCGAACTTCAGGAACTTCGATTTTTTTCTTTCCGCTTAAATATTGTCCCGTAATTGAATTTGGATTGTTTTTAATTTCTTCAAATGTTCCAAATCCGACTATCTCTCCTCCGTGAACTCCTGCCCCGGGACCTATGTCTAAAATGTAATCCGCATTTTCCATAGTTTCTTCATCATGCTCCACAACAATAAGTGTATTTCCCAAGCCGGTAAGATTCCGCAATGTTTTAATAAGCATGGAATTATCTCTTTGGTGAAGTCCTATACTTGGCTCATCCAATACATAAAGAACTCCTACGAGACTGGAACCTATTTGAGTGGCTAATCTTATACGCTGAGATTCACCCCCCGACAAGGTTCCTGCATTTCTGTCTAAAGTAAGATAAGTCAATCCCACATCGGATAAGAATTGAAGTCTGTCTTTTATTTCCTTAATTATCTGACTGCCGATAATTTTGTGCATGGGGCTTAATTTTAGTTCATCAAAAAACTTTATACTTTTTATAACGGAAAGCTGTGATACCTGGTAAATATTTTTATTGTCTATTTTAACCGCAAGGCTTATGGGATTTAGTCTTGCTCCGTGACATTCGGGACAAGAGCTTTCATACATGTATTCTTCTATCCATTCCCTCATTTCAGGAGATCTGGTTTCGTTATATCTTCTTTGGAGATTGTTTACAACTCCTTCAAATTCCCTTTTGTATTCCCTTGGTCCTTGAAATTTGCTGATAAAATTAACTGTTACTTCTCGTCCGTTGGTTCCGTAAAGAATTTCATCAATAAATTCCTTCGGAGCTTCCGACAAAGGTTTGGATATATCAAAACCATGGTATTTTGCAACAGCGGCAAACATTTGGTAATAATACCCGTCTTCCTCTGCTCCAAACGGTGCTATTGCCCTTTCGCTAATTGTTTTTGAATAATCTGGAATCACTAAATCAACATCTATTTCTCTGTTAACTCCTAAGCCGTTGCATGTTTTGCAAGCTCCTACGGGATTGTTGAAGGAAAACATCCTTGGGGAAATTTCTCCGAATCCGATGCCGCAGTCTGTGCATGCAAATTTTGTGCTCATTAAAAGCTCTTCCCGACCCATAACATCAATGAGCACCATTCCCCCGGATAATTCCAAAGCAGTTTCCACCGAATCCACAAGTCTTTTTTGAATTCCTTCCTTAATAATCAGTCTGTCTATAACAACTTCTATAGTGTGTTTTTTATTTTTATCCAACACTATATCATCTTCTAATTCTGACAGCTCCCCGTCAACCCTTACTCTTACAAAGCCTTCTTTTTTTACATCTTCCAATAACTTCTTATGTGTCCCTTTGGCACCCCTTACCATCGGCGCCAAAATTTGAATTTTTGTTCTTTCTTCATATTCTAAAACCTTGTCCGTTATTTGGTCTACTGTTTGTGTTGTAATGGGTTTCCCGCATTTAGGGCAGTGTGGTATGCCTACTCTTGCAAATAAAAGCCTGTAATAGTCATAAATTTCCGTAATTGTGCCCACGGTTGAACGCGGATTTCTGTTTGTCGATTTTTGGTCTATGGAAATTGCAGGTGACAATCCTTCAATTGACTCGACATCCGGCTTATCCATCTGCCCCAAAAACATTCTTGCATATGAGGACAAACTCTCAACATAACGTCTTTGTCCTTCAGCATATATGGTATCAAAAGCAAGGGATGTTTT
>DAIMMU010000023.1:0-21165 GCA_036720515.1 Sedimentibacter sp. | reverse complement strand
TTTACGGAACAAAACTTACATTAGGTCTTGTGGAAAACAAGCTTTTAGAGCATAAGATAGAAGATGCATCCTTAAATCCCATTGAAGCAGGCGGAACTTTCAATTTAGGCTGCTTTAAAATTACACCTGTCAGAGTTAATCACAGCATACCTGATGCAGTGGGCTTTGCCATAGATACACCCATAGGCATGGTTGTACATACGGGAGATTTTAAAATAGATTACACTCCAATCAATGATGAGGTTATTGATTTAGGAAAGTTTGCGGAGCTTGGAAAAAAAGGAGTGCTTCTTGCCATGTCTGACAGCACCAATGTTGAAAGACAGGGTTTCACGGAATCAGAAAAAACAATAGGCTTAAAGTTTATGGATATATTTAAAAACTGTGATTCCCGCATAATCGTCGCATCCTTTGCATCAAATATTCACAGATTACAGCAGGTTATAGACGCTGCGGTCGTAAACAAAAGAAAGGTTGCAATGTCCGGAAGAAGTATGATAAATGCAGTTAAGGTATCTCAAGATTTAGGATACTTAAATGCTCCCGAAGGAACAATCATTAATGTCAACGAGTTAAAAAGTCTCAAGGATAGTGAAATAGTAATATTGACTACCGGAAGTCAGGGTGAACCAATGTCTGCCTTGACAAGAATGGCTAACAACGATCATAAAAAGGTTCAAATAAAAGCCGGAGATTTAGTAATAATTTCAGCCAACCCGATACCGGGAAACGAAAAAACCGTTTCAAGAGTAATAAATATGCTCTATGAGAAGGGTGCAAATGTACTTTACGATGCTTTGACCCAGGTTCATGTGTCAGGTCACGCCAGAAGAGATGAATTGAAGCTTATGCTTACTCTTTTAAAGCCAAAATTCTTCATACCTGTTCACGGCGAGTACAGACATTTGATGCAGCATGCAAAGTTGGCAAATGAGCTTGGCATGCCTATAGACAATACAATTATAGGAAATAATGGCGACGTAATCGAGCTGACTTCAAAATCAATTGTAAAGAATGGCGCAGTTACATCCGGAAACATACTTGTAGACGGCTTGGGTGTAGGAGATGTAGGAAATATAGTGCTTCGTGACAGAAGACTTCTCTCTGAAAACGGATTGATAATAGTTGTGTTATCAACGGAAAAAGGAACGGGAAAAGTTCTTGCGGGACCCGAAATAGTTTCAAGAGGGTTTATATATGTACGTGAAAATATTGATTTGATTGAAGAATCAAAGACAGTTATCAGAAAAGCTTTGGAAAAATGCGAAGATACGAAGGTTAAAGAATGGAACAATATTAAAATGGTTATAAAGGATTCTTTAAGCAGCTTTATTTATGAAAGAATAAAAAGAAGCCCAATGATACTTCCTATAATAGTTGAAGTAGATTTAAACGGAAACAACAGTATTTAATCAAGAAATCCGAAGGCTGTGCCTTCATAAAAACTAAGGGACATATAGATGTCCCTTAGTTTTTATGTATTAATCGGGGTCAGCTCTGATACATCCTTAAAGCAATAGTACCATGCAAGACAGTTCATTTCTAAGGCTTCAGGGTCTGTTGCTCTTTCAATAACCTCATCAAGGGTATTTGCAACAGGAACAATAACAGGCTCTCCAGGCATCCAGTTAGCCGGGGTGCTGACGCCGTAAGTGGTTGATACCTGCAGGGCATCAATCAATCTTAATAATTCATACATGTTTCTGCCGTTTGTTGCAGGATAAATGAGAATTGATCGTATTCTTTGATTGGGGTCTATTATGAAAACATCCCTTACACTTTGCTCATAAATTCTATCAGGATTAACCATGCCGTAAAGTTCCGATACATATGCATCCCTGTCGGCAATAAGCGGGAACGGCATCTTCAGACCTGTCATTTCATAAATACTGTAAAGCCAGCCAAGGTGCGCCGGGTTTGAATCGATGCTTATACCTAAAAGTTGTACATTTCTTTTTTCAAATTCGGGATTGAGCTGTGCAAAAGATATAAATTCTGAAGTACAGACAGGCGTGAAGTCGCCGGGATGAGAAAAAAATAAAACCCATTTACCTCTGTACTGGGACATCGTTACAGTACCTTCCGTGGTTATGGCTGTAAAGTCAGGAGCAATTCTTCCGATTGTCAAACATTGCTTTGAATTTTCATTATCTATGTTATTTAACATCTATACCTCCCATATGTATTTTGTTTATTATATGAGAGGAAAAAGAGAATGTTAATGTTATGTTACAATCAATATATTTGACTTACAGAACTTTTGCGTTTGCGTGGGATTCGCAGGGGAATTCGGTGGGTTAGGTCATAGAAACAACCGGTGACTATTAAATCACCGGTTATCAACGCTTATTACCTTTTGATATTGTGAAAGTCAACACCTAAGATAGGTCCGAACTGGGATGGCTTATTATTTACAATACTTTTGTCTTCCATTCTTTGATTTTCTTTCGTAGAAAGAGAATTTAGATTTGGATTTAGTTTACCGTTGATATCACTGGTTAAACTGTATTGACCATCCATTTTTAATCTAATCACATCTAATTTATCAACTTTTGTTAAATCGGGAGTGCTACTTTTGTTCAATCTGTCCAATAGAATCAACCCTCTCTTTTCAAAAGCAATAAGCAATATTATATTAACCGTATTAACAAATAATATACCAATGAATTATATAATATTGTAATTATTGACGAAAGGTTGTATAATTTAAAGGATTTTAAATTTATCGACTTGGAGGTATTATGAAGAAGCTAATTGCCATAATAGGTGTTGTATTAATTATAGCAGCAGTTTATGTTTGTTTAAATAATTATGTTGAAGAAAATTTAAAGGCTGTGGATATAAATGATGATTCCCCAATTGTTGTTGAAATTCCAGGGGGAAGCTCAACTAACGATATTGCGGAAATTTTGTTTAAAAATAATTTAATTTTAAATAAACGTTCATTTAAGTATTATGCCGGAAAAACAGGTTCGGATGTACAATTAAAGGCGGGAAGCTATGTTCTCTCAAAAAATATGAATGCGGATGAGCTCTTAAATGTATTGATAAAGGGCGGCTCCTCAGGAAATACTTATAATATTACTGTAATTGAAGGTTTAACAAATGAAGATATAGCAAAAACCTTGTCGGAGCAGACTGATTTAAGCTATGACAAATTTGTTGAATTAATGGAAAGCCCGGAAATTTTCAAGGATGATTTTGAATTCTTAAAAGATGAGTCTATTTCTAATCTACAGGGATACTTAATGCCTGAAACTTACAATATTTACATAAATTCATCGGAAGAAGACATTGTGAGAGTCCTTTTGAAACAATTTGACGAGTTTTATGTCAATGAAATTAAACCAAGGATGGGAAATACACGCTTAACATTTGAAGAGGTAATAAATTTAGCAAGCATAGTTGAAAAGGAAGCTCTTTTAGATGAAGAAAGAGATAAAGTTGCAAAAGTATTTTTAAACCGTCTTGATATTAATATGAAGCTCCAATCCTGCGCTACGGTTAATTATGCCAATGGGGAATGGAAAGAAAGACTCACATATGAAGATATTAAAATAGATTCACCCTACAATACTTATATTATTGAAGGATTGCCTCCGTCTCCTATAAATTCGCCCGGCAAAGTATCTATAATATCCGTATTGGAGCCTGCGGATGTTGACTATTTATTTTTTGTGGCAAAAGGTGACGGCTCGCATTATTTCTCAAACACATATGATGAACATATTGATGCGGCAGAGGAGTATCTAAACTAAGATGCCCTAACCCCATTTTTCCGACCGGAGGGAGAGAAAAATGGTAGGTAGGTCATTCGCAACGAGCGCCGATTTTGTGCGACGCAAGGAGCAAACAAAATTGTGCAGCGAGACTGCGGGGGTATTTATGGACAATATAAACAGAGAATATATAGATTCATATATTAACAGTCTGATTAAAGAGGACAATAATAAATTAAAAGAATTCAGAGAATATTGCGAGGAAAGGAATTTACCCATCATCCACAAGGAGGTAGGGCAGTTTATTAAGCTTATAATAAACCAAATAAATGCAAAAAATATAATTGAAATAGGCACTAATGTGGGATATTCCTCAATATTTATGAGCCAGGTTATGAAGGATGAGGGTAAAATTGTCACATTGGAAAGAAGTGAAAAGTTTTATAAGGAAGCATTAAAAAATATAGGTGATTTTGGACTTGAAAATAATATACAGGTTTATTTCGGAGATGCTGTTGAATCATTGGACAATATTGAGGGAAACTTTGACATGGCTTTTATCGATGCCGCTAAAAGCTATTATAGAATTTTCTTTGATAAATGCTTAAAAATGATGAAGCCTGGGGGAATTATCCTTTCTGACAACGTATTATATCAAGGAATGATTGCTTCTGACGAATTGGTTGTGAGAAGAAAGAAAACATTGGTCAGAAATTTAAGAAATTATCTGCAGTATATATCTTGTGACGAGAGATTTATAACTTCAGTTCTGCCATTGGGTGACGGATTGGCAGTTACATTAATAAAATAGGAAGGGGGACACACCATCTTGTTAACATATAGTCTGTGCTAAGCAGATGTAATGTTCCCAATAGAGAAAAAGGAGAATTTATGTTACCGAAATTATTAGCACCTGCGGGAAATATGGACAAATTGATCATGGCTGTGCAATACGGAGCTGACGAAGTTTATTTTGCGGGAAAATCAATGGGAATGAGAGCAGGCGGCAGGAACTTCACAGAAAAGGATTTGGAACAGGGAGTGGAGTATTGCCACAGGCATGGGCGGAAGTCCAATATTACCGTTAATATAGTACCTCATAACGAGGATTTAAAGGGTATTGAAGAATACCTGAAATATTTACAAAAAATAGGTGTGGATGCACTGATTGTAGCAGACCCAGGAGTAATAGAAATAGTAAAACAAACAATTCCCGATATGCGTATTCATTTAAGCACTCAGGCAAATACAACGAATTACCACACAGCGAACTTTTGGTATAAGCAGGGAGTAAACAGAATTGTTCTTGCAAGGGAGCTGACTTTTGAAGAAATCGAAACTATAGTTAAAAATACTCCAAAAGATTTGGAATTTGAAACATTTGTCCACGGAGCCATGTGCATATCCTATTCGGGCAGATGCCTGCTGTCAAGCTTTATGACCGGCAGATTTTCAAACAAAGGGGATTGCGCTCAAGCCTGCAGATGGAAATACAATTTGGTTGAAGAAAAAAGACCGGGCGAATATTATCCCATAGAAGAAAACGATGAAGGAACATTCATCATGAATTCAAAGGATTTGTGCATGATTGAACACTTGCAGAAATTTAAGGATTTAGGCATTAAAGCATTGAAAATCGAAGGAAGAAATAAGAGCGAATACTATACGGCAATAGCCGTTCGTTCCTACAGAAATGCACTTGATGAGCTCGAACTTCCGGAAAATGAAAGAAATACCCGGTACTGGAAAGCAGAGGTTGAGAAATCATCGCACAGGGATTTTTCTTACGGATTTTTCTTCGGCAATCCGTACAAGGATGGTCAGCTATACACCAGCAGCAGTTATATAAGAACATATGATGTGGTTGGCATAATCAGGTTATATGACAATAAAACAAAGACTGCAACTATAGAACAAAGAAATAAATTTTCCGAAGGGGATATTTTGGAATGCTTTGGTCCAAAGGGAAAACACTTTGAATTAACAGCAAGGAATTTAACTGATGAAAACAACAATAAAATAGACTCGGCACCTCATGCTCAGCAAATAGTTAAAATACGCATGGAAGAAAATGCAGAGCCCTACTATATTTTAAGAAAAAAGATGGAATAATACAGCCGGGAAAGTGCTTGAATGGCATTTAAGAGAGCCAGAGGTTCGATCATGCTTATCCCCATCAAAAAGAAAGCCTTGAAAACATTACGTTTTCAGGGCTTTTGTCATTTAAGATATCCTTTTGCACAAGAAGAGTTATCTAATCCGTTAATCCACCTTGGACATATAGGCTGATAAAATAGCTTCGACGGTGCCATCAATCCCGATGCATCCACTATCAATGCATAGATGATAGTTTTCGGCAGCACCCCATCTTGACTGCGTATAGTGGTTATAGTAATTTGCCCGTTTTTTATCAAGAGTAGTAATTTTCTGTTCAATTTTTTCGGGTGGATCACCATATTCCGTTATGGCACGTTTCTTTCTAATATCCATGTCGGCAAAAATGAATACCTTCAAGAGATCATCCCTGTCCTTTAAGACATCGTCGGCACAGCGCTCTACAATGACGCAGGGACCTTGGGATGCTATTTCACGGATAACGGCGAACTGCACCAAAAACACCTTGTCATTTAGCGGAAGTTCAAAGGGTACACCGGGATTGAGCGGCGGATATACGAAGCTTCCCGCTGCCTTCATTTCAGCTTTTTCAAAAAAGTTAGCATGGATAGGGCTGCTCTTAGCAGCAAGATTAATCAGCTCTTTGTCGTAAAATGGAATGTGAAGTCTTTCGGCAAGTTTGGCTCCAATCAACCTGCCGCCGCTACCGTACCGGCGGCTGATGGTAATAATGTTGTGTTTCATAGATACACCTCCCAGCTATATGCCATTTATCATGTAGCACAATCTTCAAGCTTTGTGCTTATATTAGCACAAACAGACCAACGAGTCAATAATTTTAGTATGAACCTTTTTTAACAAACAAATGAAGATTGTTTTCAAGAATTAATTTTGGCGTCTGAAACTAAGTAACATCAATAGACATAATATATTAATGAACTAATTTCCAACATTTGATACCAAGGCATCATAGAGCTTTTTTAGAGCCTTCTTTTCGATTCTTGACACATAGGATCTTGATATTCCTAAAAGCTTGGCAATTTCCCTCTGAGTTTTATGTTCTTTGTTTCTTATGCCGTAACGCATTTCTATAATTAATTTTTCTCTTTTCTGAAGTGTTTTATCCAATATTTCATCTAATGCTTTTATTTTTTCCTCTTTATCCAATCTGCCAACAATTTCTTCACCCTCATATTTAATAATATCGATAAGATAAATATTGTTACCTTCCTTGTCTGTTCCGAGAGGTCCCTGCAAAGATACTTCCTTTTTTAGCTTCTTGTCACTTCTTATAGTCATAAGCACTTCATTATCTATACATTTGGCAGCGTAAGTGGCAAGACGGATACCCTTATTGTTATCAAAGGTTGATACTGCCTTAATTAAGCCTATTGTTCCTATAGATATCAAATCCTCCTGATCTATTCCGACGGTCTTATATTTTTTTATCACATGTGCCACTAAGCGAAGATTTCTTTCAATAAGAGTATTCCTTGCTTCTAAATCACCTTCTTTTGATTTCTGAATAAGTATTGCTTCTTCTTCCTTGCCTAAAGGCTGCGGGAACGAGCTGCCGTTGGTTATGTAACCAAAAATAAAAATTGAAAGTGGTAATAGAATCTGTAATAAATTTTCAATCAAAAAAAACACCCCCAAAGTTATACATTATATGCAAAATATTTAAAAAACTGTATGTACACATTAAAATAATGACAATTTAAAATATAATTTCTTCCAGCCATACAATCAGAGACTGCGGGCGTGTGTGAAAAATAATTGAAAAATGTAATACTTAATAGCATTTCTGCTATTAAATATTACATTTAAATTATCTGTTATTGTTGGCAGGCGGAGTTGCAGTACCGTTTTCGGGCGGCACAACAGTCCTTGGTGCGTTTGTTGTATTACCGTTCATCGGGCAGTTCATGCGTATCATCATATCTCTTAACTGCTCACAGGTCATTGGCGGCATTCCGTTAGGCATACCGGGCATTGATGGATACATATTGCCATCACCGGGAGTTGTTTCTGGCATACCGGGTCGCTGCATCCCCGGCATTCCCGGCTGCTGCATCCCAGGCATTCCGTTAGGCATCTGCGGCATACCGGGCATCTGAGGCATCCCCGGCATTCTCGGCATCTGAGGCATTCCCGGCTGCTGTATCCCCGGCATTCCAGGCATTCCCGGCTGCTGCATTCCAGGCATTCCGTTAGGCATCTGTGGCATACCAGGCATACCAGGCATACCAGGCATCTGAGGCATCCCCGGCATTTGCGGCATTTGGTTAAACTGGGTTCGCGGAAGCGCAGGCATATCTCCGTTGACATCAAAGGGTATTTCTGTGTCCGGAATAAACGGTCTTCTGTCAAAAAAATCTTCGGGCATTGTGGGCATACCGGGCATTGTGGGCATTGTGCTTGCTATTTTCAACCTGCTGTTTTGCGAAACCCTGTAATCATTTATGCCCATCGGATCATAATTATATGTCATTGAATCATAGTGGGGCATATTATTTCTATAATTTGAATAATTCATACTATCCTCCATTAAATAGATTTTCCTTATAATAATATACGTTTGAAAAAAATATTAGTGAATTAAAAAATAAAGAATTCTTTACTATTTTGTCAACTTCATTTAAAATATAAATTAGGAAAAACAGGAGGCTCTGATGCATTTAACTAATTTACACACTCACACTTTTTATTGTGACGGAAAGAACAGCCCCGAAGATATGGTTTTAGCGGCAATTGACAACAACTTTAATTCATTGGGATTTTCGTCCCACGGACCGGTTGATTGGGAAACGGACTGGAATATAAAGCATGAAAAAATTGAAGAATACATAGAGATTGTTAACGGTCTTAAGGAAAAATACAAGGATAAGATTGAAATTTTTTTAGGCATGGAGTTAGATTATATTCCGGGTATTGGTTTCACTGAATTAAGCTTGTCATTAATGAAAAGACTTGATTATTATATAGGCTCTGTCCATTACTTAGGGACATTTAAAAATGGTGTAAGGTGGACTGTCGATTATAATATTGATGAGCTTTTAAGAGGTATAAATGAAGGCTTTCAAGGAAATATCAGGAAGGCTGTAGAAACATATTACGAAACAATTTCAGAAATGGCGGGAAAATTTCAGCCTCCTATAATAGGTCATCTGAATTTGTTCAATAAAAATAACAAAAATAGTATTTTGTTTGATGAAAGAGAAGACTGGTATGTGGAAGCTGTTAAGAAATGCTTAAATGTAATAATGAATACATCTTCCGTCATAGAAATAAACACCGGGGGAATTGCAAGAAAATATACCGAGGAGCAATATCCTTCAACCGAAATATTAAAAATGATAAAGGAAAGGAATATTCCTGTTATGGTGAATTCCGATGCGCATGCAACAGAGGATATTGCCTTCAAATTCAATGATATGTATAAGTTGGCAGCGGATATCGGTTTTGAATGCCTTGTGTATTTAACCAAAGATGGTTGGCAAAGGCAAAAAATTAATTATAGTGATGAAAATTATGTATGATTATGATATTATAAATGATGAGGTGAAATTATGATAAATATATTACTTGTTACACATGGGGATTTTGGCAAGGAATTATTAAAAAGCTCTGAATTGATTATAGGAGAAGTTGAAAATGCAAAAAGCATATCATTTTATCATGGTGACAGCTTCGAAACATTGTTAAATAAGGTTGAAGAAAGCGTAAAAAATATATCTGATGAAGAACTTATTGTATTCACCGATATGTATGGAGGAAGCCCATACAACGCGGTAATCAGAGCAATGAAAAACAGGAAGTTTTTTCATATTACAGGCATTAATTTTCCTTTGTTCATTGACATTGCCATTGCACGGGACTCGTACGGTTTAGAGGAAATTGCTGAAAAAATAATCAAAAACGGAAAGAAAAGCATAGTGTTTGTTAATGAAAAATTTACAACAGACTGAGGTATGGAATGAAAAAAAATGTATTTGTTAGAATTGACGACAGACTTTTGCATGGACAGGTGGTTGTATCCTGGATACCATATCTTAAAGCAAATGAAGTTATTGTTGCAGATGATGAATATGCAAATGATGAATTTATGTGTGAGCTTATAAAAAGCTCCGGACCAGAGGGTATTTTGGTACATGTGCTAACCATCGACGAAACAGCTTCCTTCTTAAATGAAGAAGACAATGAAAATAAAATACTGATACTTCTAAGGAGTATTGAAGGCGTTAAGCGTTTAACCGAAAAAACAAAGGTAATCAGTATAAATATAGGCGGCGTTGGAGCGGCTGACGGAAGAAAAAGATACTATAATTCCATTCATTTAAGTGACGATGAACTGAATATTTTAAAGTATCTTGCAAGCGAAAATATAGATGTGGAAATCAGAATGCTGCCAAAGGACAGGGCTGTTGAAATAAGTGGTAATTAAAATGACTTTTACCGATTATTTTTTACTTAGCATTTTTTATTTTTTGGCAAGCAGCACCGCACTTTCATTAGGTATCGGTTATTATACTGTTTACAGACCCATAATGGCAGGAATGATTACAGGCTTTATTCTTAATGATGTTCAGACGGGCATGCTTACGGGTGCGGTTGTCAATATTATTTATATTGATTTTGTATCGACGGGAGGCTCATTTAGAGGGGATCAATGCCTGACTGCCGTAATGGCGGCAACGGCAGCAATAGTTTTTAACCTTAAATCTGTTGAAGGGGCGGCAATTGCTTTTCCCTTCGGGTTTTTAGGTATACTAATATGGAAATACAGATTAAAAATTAATAATATTTTCGTACATATTTACGAGAAAAAATATAAAGAGAACACATTTCCCGACATAAGTCTTTATAATGGGCTTTTACCTCAGCTTCTCCTATATTTAATGAGTACTTTGGTTTTATTGACCGCATTATTTTTAATGTCTGTGCTTAACAGATTAATTGACTTTAATAAGATAAGTGCGCTGCTGTATTATACAGGAATAACTATGATTGTATTTTCCGCCTTTAATATTTTATATAAAATAAAAAATAAATATAATTATATAATTTTTTCATTATTGTTTATAATTGCTTTAATTTTAGATATAAGAGCATATGTATTGCTTAGTGTTTTAGCTGTTGCTTTGTTATTTATTTCAGATAAACCCGCGGTTTTAAGAAGAAGTAAGACCGAAGGAATAATTAAAAAAACTGATTTGATATATTCATGGTTTATATGGATGAATTATTCTCATGCATGCTACAGCTATGAAAGGTTAATGGGCTTGGCATTTGCTCACAGCATGAAAAATATTTTTAACAAACTGTATGATAATAAAGAAGACATATCCAATGCCATTCACAATCACACGGAATTTTTCAACACAGAGCCAAATATGGGAACTCCCATACATGGGTATATAATATCATTGGAAGAAAAAAGAAAGTTAAATAATCAAAGCTTTGAAGACGCAAATATTTCCTACATAAAAAAAGGTATGATGGGAATATCCGCAGGCTTAGGTGATTCTTTCACTCAGGTAGTATTGACTCCATTATTTATATCCATGTCCGTGATGCTTTGTATCGACAAAAGCTGGTACTTAGCGTTAATACCCGTAATCTTTCTTTCGGTGTACATACTTTTTATTTCATACAGCGGTTTTATGAACGGTTATTTTCAAGGCAGAGAAAGTATGCTCCAAAGAATAAAAGAAGTTAAGCAAAGCAAAATAAAAATATATTTTCCATACTTATTTTCAGGAATTTTAGGTTTATCAATGGGCAAATTGCTCTTTAACGACATAAGACAATCGGAAAATATAATTACGTTAATTATAATTTTATCTGCTGCTGTTTTTACTTTTATCAGAAAAAGAGGAGAAGTATGAAAAAAAGAAAAGTGGGAATAATGGGCGGCTCTTTTGACCCTATTCATTTAGGTCATTTGGTTGTTGCAAATGAGGTATTAAACATTTATAAATTAGATGAAATAATTTTTGTCCCTGCGGGTAATCCACCACATAAAAATGGACTGAAGGCTGATTCGTTTCACAGATTATTAATGGTCAATATGGCAGTGCTTACAAATGACAAATTCAGCGTTTCCGACCTTGAAATAAAAAGCTCCGAAAAAAGCTACACCTTGAATACTTTAATGGAATTTCACAAACTATATGAAAATACGGAATTTTATTTTATAACGGGTACCGATGCGCTAATTGAGCTTCCAAACTGGCATGAGCCTGAAGAATTGTTGAAAATTTGCAGGTTTATTGCTGTTTCCAGACCCGGAATAAGTATGGAGGAAGCTAAAAGTAAAATAAGCGAGATACAAAAAAAGTTAGGCGGAAATATAGAAATGTTACAGGTTCCAATGCTACAAATATCCTCAACAAATATAAGAGAAAGATTTAGAATGGGAATTTCTGCAAAATACTTATTGCCTGAAACAGTTGAACAATATATAATTAAGAATGGATTGTATAGAGGAGGGGGGACACACCTCTAAAATAGGGTGAGTCTTTGAGGGCAAGAGGAATGTCCCCGTACTTAGGGCGACACACCTCTAAAATAGGGTGAGTCTTTGAGGGTAAGAGGAATGTCCCCGTACTTGAGGGGGGACACACCTCTAAAATAGGGTGAGTCTTTGAGGGCAAGAGGAATGTCCCCGTACTTGAAGGGGGACACACCTAAAGTAATGTCCTCGTACAGGAGTAGAAAATGTATATTGAAGAATTAAAAAAGGAATTGGAATTTGAAATAAGCCCAAGATTGTACCGGCACAGCATCGGAACAATGGAGGAAGCCGAAAAGCTTGCCTTAGCATACGGGTGTGATACGGAAAAAGCAAGAATAGCAGGACTGTTGCATGACTGCGGTAAGTCAAGATGCCCTGATAATTTGAAGCATGCCAAAAAAGGTGCGGAGCTTGCCGTAATTAAATATGATGTGAATGATAAGGACATAATCAATGCAATTATGTATCATACAACCGGGAGAGTAAATATGACTCTTTTGGAGAAAGTAATATTTGCAGCAGATAAAATAGAGCCGGGCAGAAATTATGAAGGTGTTGAAGAAATCAGGAAAGCGGCATATAAAAATATTAACGAAGCAATAATCAAATCATTGGAAAGCACTATTGAGTATGTTAAAAAAAGAAATTTTGAACTTGATATAGAATCAGTAAATACTTTAAATTACCTAAAGGAGGAAAAATGACTTCAGTCAAAAAAAATATAGAAACTATTTTAAAAGCTTGCGACAATAAAAAGGCTTACAACTTTGTTGTTTTAGATGTGTCTAAATCCAGTTCCATCACTGATTATTTCATTATATGCAGCGGAAATAACGAGAAACAGACAGCTGCAATTGCAGATGAAGTAATTGAAAAGGGAGCCTTGGAGGGTATAGATTTTTACTATAAGGAAGGTTTTGAGACCGGAAGATGGATTTTGTTAGAAACTGATGACATAATTGTTCATATCTTTCATAAGGACGAAAGGGGAGTTTATGACCTTGAATCCTTGTGGTATGATAATAATTCATTGGATGTTGAGCAATATGGAATAAAAAATTGGAAGTAGGAGGCTATTATGAATAATGTTATTCACACAAACAATGCACCTGCAGCGGTAGGTCCTTATTCTCAAGGTATAAAAGCAGGAAACACAATATATGTTTCAGGTCAGCTGCCGATAAATCCGGCAACGGGAGAGCTTTACAAAGGAGGAGACATTAAAGAAGAAACACGCATGTCCCTGATGAATGTAAAAGCTATTTTGGAAGAAGCGGGAGCAAGCTTAGCAAATGTAGTTAAATGCACGGTATTTATCAAAGACATGAACCAATTCGGGTTAATCAACGAGGCATATGCCGAAGTATTTAAGGATACAAAGCCGGCAAGGGTATGTGTGGAAGTTGCAAGACTTCCTAAGGATGCAAATGTAGAAATAGATGCAATAGCGGTAATATAAAACGTTTTGTCATTGCCGTGAACAACTGTCATTCTGCAGTCTTATTGCTCAGAATGCCGGAAGGATGGCTGTAAATACAAAAAAATTCAGGTTTATGCCTGAATTTTTTTAATAACTGTTATATTTTTTTCGTCTTTTCTTTCTGTTGATTCGGATCCTTATATCGTTATAAATTTTCAGGAGAAGTATTGAAACCACTGCAAACAATATGAGATAACCTATAAACTTAACAATTGTAAGAAATATGTTTCCTTGATTTTCAACGGCGGTACTTTTAACGGATATGGGAGATATTAAATTTACGGTTCCTATAACTTCATTGTTAAGTGTATATTCAATTTTCCCCACAACATCATTTTTTTCAATGGGAAGAGTTATATCATTCATAATCACATTGGATTTTATATCACCGGATGAGCTTTTTTCAATAAGCGCAGTTAATTCGGTTTCTGTTATTACGGATATTTCCTTTGAATCAGCGTTTGCAATTTTTATATTTTTTACAAATGTATTTTTACTGATCAATGTGGCATTTTCATACTCTCCAAATCCATAATTAAAAAGATTATGAGCATCTTGATACATTTCAAGAGAAATTCCCTTCATGGTAACTGCTATGAGCTCGGTTCCGTCTTTTTTGGCGGTTGCAGCCAAGCAGTTTCCCGCTTCGGGTGTGTAACCCGTCTTAGCTCCGGTTGCATATTCATAATAGGGGCTTATATATGCTCCGTCCACATATATTTGATTGTTGCTTGTATTATACAGCAACTTATTTAAGGTTGTGAAGTATCGCGGTTCATCTTTTTTATTTGTTGTTTGTATTTCATATTTAGTTGTTGCAACAATTTTTCTGAATGTTTCATTTTCCATAGCATACTTGGTAATTAAAGCTAAGTCGGCTGCGGTTGTGTAATGGTTTTCACTATGCAGACCGTGTGGATTTTCAAAATGGGTGTTAAATGCTCCTAATTCTTTTGCTTTTTGGTTCATTATTTTTACAAATCCATCCGTGCTCTTCCCATAATACTTTGCAATTGCCGATGCGGCGTCATTTGCGGAAGGAAGCATCAACGCATACAATAAATCCTTTAAAGTAAGTATTTCGCCAGGCTCCAACGCTATATGGCTCCCTTCGATTTCATGGGGAGTATCATCATCCACTGTAATAACATCAGTTAATTTTCCCATTTCTATAGCTATAATCGCAGTCATAATTTTTGTTAAGCTTGCCGGATACATTTTTTTGTCGGCATTTTTTTGTGCCAATATGGTGCCTGATTTTGCATCGATTAAAACCGCAGATTCACTGAGTAGTGATGGAGCTGCATATGCTGTGCTTAAATTAACTAAAAAACATTGAAAGATTAATAAATAGATTAATGTTCGTTTTATCATGGGTAACTCCTTGTTTTAATCAAATCAAATAATAGTATAGCAGAAAAAACAATATTTGTAATCAAAAATTTTGTCTTTTTCAATTAATTAATGTATAATAAGTGCAGGGGATAAGAAAAATGTCCCAGAAAGTCAAATAGTTGCATTTAGGGGGATTTATGAACAACAGCATCTACAAAAAAGGTCTTGCCGTTGTTTTAATCATTGCATTAATTATTATGACTGCCATAGGGATTAAATTGTCCGGCAAAGAAAAAGAAATTATTTTTACAAATTATGATGTTAAGCAAAGCGCTGAAGAGCTAAATAATGAAGAGAAAAAAGAAACTTTCATCTGTGTTGATATTGACGGAGCAGTAATTAATTCCGGCGTATACGAATTAATTGAAGGAAGCAGGGTAATTGATGCCATTGATTTGGCAGGAGGGCTTAAGGAAAAAGCGGTTACGCACAATTTAAACATGGCAAGAAAATTGGTTGACGGAGAAAAAATCTACATATATGAAGAGGGGGATGCACAAATTGTCTCTGAAAATATATTAAATGGCAATAAGTTAATTGATATAAATACTGCATCCGTTGATTCTTTAATGACACTGCCCGGCATAGGAGAAGTGTATGCAAAAAGAATTATTGATTACAGAAGCAACAAGAAATTCACTTCCATTGAAGAAATTAAAAATATACAGGGAATAGGGGATAAAACTTTTGAAAAGCTAAAAGATTTAATATCAGTAAATTAAAGGAGAATATGAGATGGATGTAAATAAATATTACAGAAGCATTCCAAAGGTGGATTCAATAATGGAAAATGAAGAAATTAAAGAGTTATTGGATATCACAAGCAGGGAGTTAGTCTTAGAATGTGTTAGAGAAGCAACAGAAGATTTAAGAATATTTATCAATAATAACCCAAGTAATGAAAACAAAATAAATGAAGAAATAAAAAATATAGTAAATAAAATAACCTCAGAGGTGCATAAGATTACTTCATATAATATGAAAAGGGTTATTAACGGTACAGGAACTATTCTTCACACAAATTTAGGCAGAGCGGTGATATCGGAACAAGCAGCTGAAAGGGTTAAAAATATAGTAACCGGATATTCAAACCTTGAATTTGATTTGGAACAAGGGGAAAGAGGCTCCCGATATTCTCATTTTGAAAAAATAATTTGCAGAATTACCGGGGCGGAAGCCGCAATTGCCGTTAATAACAATGCAGCCGCTGTTCTTTTGATATTGTCAAGCATGGCTAAGGATAAAGAAGTTATTGTGTCAAGGGGAGAATTAGTTGAAATAGGCGGCTCCTTCAGAGTTCCTGATGTTATGATGCAAAGCGGTTCAAAATTAGTGGAAGTAGGAACAACAAATAAAACTCACCTCTATGATTATGAGTCAAAAATAACTTCTGAAACTAAAGCCTTATTAAAAATACATACCAGTAATTACAAAATAGTCGGGTTTACGGAAAGTGTTTCAATTGAAGAGCTTTCGGCATTAGGTAAAAAATATGATATACCGGTTATAGAAGATATAGGAAGCGGTGTGTTGGTTGACCTGAAGAACTATGGCTTAACATACGAGCCTACGGTTCAAAATTCAATTAAAGCCGGAGCTGACATTGTGTGCTTCAGCGGAGACAAACTTTTAGGCGGTCCTCAGGCAGGCATCATTGTAGGTAAAAAACAATATATTGATAAAATAAAAAAGCATCCTTTGAACAGAGCCCTGAGAATTGACAAGTTTACCGCGGCAGTCTTAGAAAGTGTATTTCACGAGTACATTGACGAGGAAAGAGCAATAAACAATGTTCCCGTGCTTAATATGATAAATAAAAATGCCGGGGATATAAGAATAGGTGCAGAAAGGCTTTCAAACAAATTAAAGGAATTTTCGGATTTTTTTGAAATTGATACGGCCGAATGCCTGTCTCAAATAGGAGGCGGAGCCCTTCCGCTGGAAAGAATAAAAAGCTATGCCGTATCCATAAAACCTAAAACTATGAGCTGCGCAAGCTTTGAAAGAAAATTAAGAGATTCCGAGATTCCCGTTATAGGAAGAGTCGTAAATGATACTTATTACATAGATTTAAGAACGGTTTTGGATAATGAAGACCAAATTATATATGATGAAATTAAAAATATATTTAAATAATATTCCGGAGGCAGTATGAGAAATATTATCATAGGAACAGCAGGACATATCGATCATGGAAAAACGACATTGATAAAGGCATTGACAGGCAGGGAAACAGACAGATGGGAAGAAGAGAAAAGAAGAGGAATAACCATTGATTTAGGATTCACTTATTTTGACCTTCCCGATGGAAGCAAGGCAGGAATAATCGATGTACCCGGACATGAAAAGTTTATTAAAAATATGTTAGCCGGGGTAGTGGGAATGGACATGGTGCTTTTGGTAATTGCGGCTGATGAAGGAATTATGCCCCAGACTACGGAGCATTTGAATATTTTAAATCTTTTAGGTGTGGAAAACGGTATTGTTGTTATGACAAAGTGCGATATGGCAGATGAGGAATGGATCGCTCTTGTTAAAGAGGATATAATGGAATCCCTAAAACATACATTTTTAGAAGACGCTCCTATAGTCGAAGTTTCGTCGAAAACAGGACGGGGCATAGAAAAGTTGGTACAGGAAATAAACAATCAGACTGCAAAAGGAGTTAAGGAAAGGGAGTTAAACACAATCCCAAGGCTTCCCATAGACAGGGTATTTTCCATAACAGGCTTCGGTACGGTAATTACCGGTACTTTAATTTCAGGTGTACTTAAAAAAGGAGATGAAGTTGAAATTTACCCCGTCAATAAATTATGCAGAGTAAGAAATATTCAAGTTCATTCATCTGATGCTGAGAAAGCATATGCAGGACAAAGAACGGCAATAAACCTGTCAAATATTAAGAAGGCGGATATTTACAGAGGATGCGTGATTGCTCCCGTTAATTCAATGAAAAATACAATGATGCTTGATGTGAAGCTTAATATGCTGAAAAGCTCCAAGCGCATAATTACAAATCGTTCGAGACTTCATCTTTACACCGGAACCAGTGAAATACTTTGCAGGGTTGTGCTTCTTGACAGGGACGAATTGTCTCCCGGGGAAAGCTGTTATGCCCAGTTAAGGTTAGAGGAAGAAATTGCGGTGAGAAGGGGAGACAAATTCATTGTCAGATTCTATTCTCCGTTAGAAACAGTTGGCGGCGGAGAAATCATAGAGCCTGTTCCGTTAAAAAAGAAAAGATTTGATGATAACCTTATTGAAGAGCTAAAAATTAAGGAAAAGGGGACAGGTGCCGACGTTATTGAAAAAATAATCAAGGAAGCAAAGGATCTCATTTCGGTTTCCCAGCTTGCAAAAACAACTGCCCTTTCCGAAACTGAAATAAAAGACAATATTGAGATATTGGAGCAGGAAGAGAAGATATCCCTTTTTAAGGTGAAAAATGATATATTTGTATGGCACAAAAGTTTTGAAATTGAAATTGAAGAAAACATGGAAAAATATTTGTTTAATTATCATAAAGAAAACAAATATCAAAAAGGTGCTAAAAAATCTGAAATTAAGAGTAGATTGCTGCCAAATATGAAACAATTGCTGTTTGACATGGTCATTCAGTCATTTGCGGAAAAAGGCATAATAAATCAAAGGGATGAATTTATTTCACTCACATATTTCACAATTGAATATGATGAAGATTACAAAATAATTGAAGAAAAAGCATTGAACATTTTAAATGAAGCTAAATTTGAGTTTTTAAAAATAGATGAACTGATTCAGAAAATAAACCATACTTTAGCGGAGGATGTGGTTTCTTTGATGATTTCGGAAAAAAGTTTAGTAAAGTTAAATGATTTAATATCAACCGCCAAATTATATGAAGAAGCAAAAAATATCTTGATTGAATTTTTAAATAAGAATACGAAAATAACAGCGGCTCAGTATAGAGACCTGCTTAATGCCAACAGAAAAATGGCTATCGCTCTTTTAGAACATTTTGATATGATTAAGCTTACAAAACGTGTAGAAAATGATAGAACTTTCTACTAAATTTGACATTTACTTAATATTTTTCTTGACAAAAACTGTTTTTTTATGTAAGATTAATAAAAAGTTTAATTTTTGTAACAAACTAATTTAAGGAGCGTAACAAATGAAAGTCTTGATTGTAGATGACGAACTTTTAATGATTAAGAGTCTCAAATACAGCTTGGAGCAGGATAATTATGAGGTTGAATTTACTGCAGACAGCAACGAAGCGTTAAGGAAAATCTCTATAACTGAGTACGACATTGTAATACTTGATTTGATACTGCCTGAAACAGACGGTCTTGAGGTTTGCCAAAAAATTAGAGAAATGTCAAGTGTACCAATAGTAATACTGACAGCAAATAATGAAGATATGAATAAAATATTGGGTTTAGAGTATGGCGCGGATGATTATATGACCAAGCCTTTTAATATTTTAGAGCTCAAAGCAAGAATAAAAGCAATTTTAAGAAGGACACGGGGCTTAAATCAAAAGCAAAATGAACAGACTTTAGTGGTTGATGATTTTGTAATTAATGCATTAGGAAGAAAGGTAAGTCTTCATAATCAGGAAATCAATCTTACGGCAAAAGAATTCGATTTGTTACTGCTTTTAATAACAAATCCCGGAAAGGTATTTTCAAGAGAAGAGCTTTTGGAAATTATATGGGGTTATGAATACTTCGGGGATTTGAGAACAGTTGACGTGCATGTAAGAAGACTGAGAGAAAAAATAGAAAATAAAAATAAGATATATGAATATATACTTACAAAATGGGGAGTGGGGTATTATTTCAGAAATAAAAATTAAGTAGGAGTGAGGACACACCTTCAATGCAGGAAAAGCCTATGGAACAAGCATTGAAGGAATGTTCCCGGTACAGCTCTTTTTTTATTATATTCGATTGAAATTCAAGTTTATAATCAATGTAAAATCAGCTTGAATTTGCTAAGAGAATATGATAATATAATTTTGATGGGGATAGATAGGTGCTGGTGTGCCTCCTGGTCTTCAAAATCAGTCGCGGGGCGTTTGTAGCGTCCCGGGTGGGTTCAATTCCCACATATTCCCGCCATTTTAAGGAGAAATATTATGCCTAAATGTGTATTGGTATGTGTAACGAGACAAAAAACAAGTGAAAGATTGATAAACAAAGGAGTTGAGCTGTCAAAAGGAGAGGAAGGCAGTTGTTTAAATGTTATACATGTTGTCAATGAAAATGATAAGCTTTTGTATAATTTAAGCGACGGAGATGCGTTAGAATATTTGTTTGAAATTACTAAAGATGTCGGTGCCGCCAATTTAGTTGTCAAAAGATCCAAGGATGTAATTAAGACAATAGTTAGCTATGCCGAAGAAATAAATTGCACCCATATCGTATTGGGAAACTCAAATAATCCTTCAAATAATTTTGTTGCTAAGCTGCAGAGGAAACTTCCTAATATTGAATTTATGCTATAGGACACAATCATGGGCAGAATTTTATTTATATTAAAATTTCTATTCGATAAAAATGTTCCTTTAAGGGAAAAATGGTGGGTTATTATACCACTGATTTATATATTGAGTCCGGCAGATTTAATACCTGCTCCGGTATTGGGTTTTAGTATAGTAGATGATTTAGTGATGCTAAGCTTTTTATTAACAAAAGTATATGATAAAACTAAAGAATACTATTATGATAATAAAAAAGCGGAAGATGATATTATTGAAAATGTTGAATATGAAATTAACAAAGATGAGGAGGAATAAGCCCTCCTTATTTTATGTATGCCCTAACCCCATTTTTCAGAGTCTTTTTTCTGAAAAATGGTTGGTAGGTCAACCGCACAGAATGCCAAATTTGTGCGACGTAAGGAGCAAACGAATTTGATGCATTCCCCTGAGTGCCCTAACCCCATTTTTCAGA